>WAOZ01000207.1 GCA_015520975.1 DHVE2 group archaeon
GATTTGATATATCTTATTATAGCTTACTACGTCAAATTGGGGGTTTGCTTTTTAGTGTTACATACTTTATTTCGCATTCCAAACGCCAAAGTTATATTTTTATCCCATCCCTGCGATAAGCAAAATTTATATCTTTATATTTCATATATCTTGGTATGAGAGGCAGGAGATTATTCATAACGCTTGGCGTTTGCATAATTATAATGATGGTGATAATTGCAACGATTCCGCCCAATAAAGAAAGTAGGATATGTATTGGAAAAAACAGGCCCGCATCTGGAATGTGGCGGTACTATGTACAGATCAACATAACTGAACAATCTGGAAAGGATCTTTATAATTATCAGATTCCCATCGAATTAACCAAAGAAAATTTTGATTTCACAAAAGTAAATCCAAATGGCTCGGATATAAGGTTTTATGATGATAGAGGTAATCAGTTATCGTATTGGATAGAAGTGTGGAACTATTCCAATTACGCGTTGATCTGGGTTAGAGTGCCACATCTGACTGCAAGTTCACAATATACGATAGTGATGCGATTTGGCAATCCCACTGCTGCACCACAATCCAATGCCGAGAACACATTTCTTTATTTCGATGGCACGGAGAATGGTGATGTGAGCATATGGGAAGATGTGTCCGATGGAGATTCTTCACAAAGGGCAGTTTACTTTGAAGCCAATACCACGAATGTGAGGCATGGCAACTATTCTGCTGAGGTGGGGCTATGGAGCGAGGGATCGCAGAGCACCTCTCATGCTAGAGCTAGGAGATATCTCCAAGTAGGTGAAGGAGAGTGTTTAGGTTTCTGGTTTAATTATTCTCAGTTCGGTGGTCACGCAGAGCCCATCTCTTTCATAGACTCTTTCAACAGAACGATAGCATCCCTTTCGTTTAGAAGTGTGTGGAGCGACACCTACCGCGTAAACGGTATTGATTCGGGCAAAGTTATAGATTTGAAAAAATGGTATAAAGTAATACTCAAAAATATTAATTACAGCGCAAAAACTCTGGATGTGGTTGTTTACAATCCCAACGGAACTGTGTTTGATTACGAGCATAACATAAGTTTTGTTGATACAAACGCCACCACTATAACCTACCTCTATATCGCTCAGTCTTCATGGTATACCACACAGTGGGCATATTATTATTTTGACTCAATATATGTAGCAAATTACACCTATCCTGAACCATCTTTGAGATTGTGGGATCCACCGCCTGAGGTTAGCATCATAACACCGCAGAATGGTTATGTTTTTAACAGAACCAGTGTGCTCATAAGGTGGAATGGAACGGATAACATAGGCATAGACCACTATGAAGTGAAAGCCGATAATGGCAGCTGGATTGATGTGGGTATGGCAGAGAATTACGAATTTTCAAATCTTCGTGAAGGAGAGCATGTGCTGTACGTCAAAGCTGTTGATACAGCAGGAAATGAAAATGTGGAGCAGGTGCATGTGGTTGTGGATACAACTGCTCCTCAGGTTTTGATATTCAGTCCGGCCAGTATATATATCAACTCTACCAGTGTGCTCATGAGGTGGAATGGGACAGATAACATAGGCATAGACCACTATGAAGTGAAAGTTGACAGTGGCAGCTGGATTGATGTGGGTATGGCAGAGAATTATGAATTCACAAATCTTAGCGAGGGAGAGCATGTACTGTACGTTAAAGCTGTTGACACTGCGGGGAATGAAGATGTAGAGATGGTTAATGTGGTTGTGGATACGACCAGCCCTCAGGTTGTTATATTAAGTCCCGTCAGCGCATATGTCAATGTAACCGGGGTGCTCATAAGGTGGAATGGAACGGACAACATAGGCATAGACCACTATGAAGTGAGAGCCGATAATGGCAGCTGGATTGATGTAGGTGTAGCAGAGAATTACGAATTTTCAAATCTTAGCGAAGGAGAGCATGTGCTGTACGTTAAAGCCGTTGATACAGCGGGAAATGAAGAAGTTAAGTTTGTGAGAGTGGTCGTCGATACTGATTCTCCCACAATCTCGAATTTTGTTATAACACAGAAGACCGAGGGGCTTCTTGTATCATGGAATGCAACAGACAACATGTCCGGTATATCTTATTATTTGGTGAGAATTGATGATGGTGAATGGAAGAAGACAACTGATAGTGAAATGCTAATAAAAAACATATCACCGGGGAGGCACACGATATACATTCGCGCCTACGATAGAGCTGGGAACTTCAAGGAGGTAAGTTATGTAATAGATGTGCCCTC
This sequence comes from DHVE2 group archaeon, assembly GCA_015520975.1. Lineage (GTDB taxonomy): Archaea > Thermoplasmatota > Thermoplasmata > Thermoplasmatales > Aciduliprofundaceae > S143-98. The sequence goes on from WAOZ01000207.1 coordinate 2,255, forward strand.
CAGCACCCCTTGGTTGTGGATTGTAGTAG
>WAOZ01000208.1 GCA_015520975.1 DHVE2 group archaeon
GGTCATTGCCATGGGTAAAAAGGCGATAGTTGAAAGAAGAGACGATATTCTCAAGCTGATTGCATGCAAAGGTGCTATAAAAGCCAACCAGAAACTCAGCATGTTCGAGATGGAGAACCTGATAAACGAGCTTTTCAGATGCGAGAATCCATATACATGTCCGCACGGTAGGCCTACCATCATAAAAATCACAAAGGAAGAACTTGAAAAGCTTTTCAAAAGAAAAGAGTAAAGTAAATCACTGCTTGATGAGACGAACAAGTATTGCTTTCTGCGCGTGAAGTCTGTTTTCCGCCTCATCGAACACAACGCTGTTTCGTGAATCAATCACATCATCGGTTACCTCGTAGCCGCGATGCGCAGGCAAGCAATGCATGAATATGTAATCACTTTTCGCGTGCCTCACGAGGTCAATATTCACTTGATAGGGCTTGAATGCTTTCTCCCTTTTCTCTTTCTCAGCCTCATCTCCCATGCTCACCCACACATCAGTGTAGATAACATCCGCGTCCTTTACTGCTTCAATAGGGTCATGAGTTACCACAATTTTCGCGCCGGTCTCATTCGCAAGTTTTCTCGCCTGCGCCACTATTTCTTCATTGGGCTCATAGCCCTCGGGACAGGCTATATAGAAATTCATACCCACAATCGCCGATCCGAGCATAAGAGAGTGTGCAACATTGTTTCCATCACCCACATAGGCGAGTTTGAGCCCCCGAAGAGCACCTTTCTTTTCTTTGATCGTCATCAAATCAGCAACAATCTGACAGGGGTGCTCAACATTATCAAGTGCGTTTATAACGGGTACCGTTGCATTTTCAGCCAGCTCAACAACATTATTGTGATCATAAGCGCGATAAACAATGGCATCCACATACCTCGAAAGAACTCTCGCCGTATCCGCGATTGTTTCACCGCGACCGAGCTGCATATCTCTCGGAGATAGGTAAAGCGCATGGCCTCCAAGCTGCGTCATAGCCACCTCAAAGCTCACACGGGTTCGGGTGCTTGGCTTTTCAAATATCATTGCAAGGCTCTTGTTCTTCAACGATTCGTACATCTCACCCATCTGTCTTCGGCGTTTCATTTCCAGCGCCAGGTCAATAATATCCAGCAGATCCTCTTTTATGTCAACTATCGATATGAGGTCTTTTTTCATCAGTATCACCTCGCCATTGGGCAATCTACTTTAACTCAAGGAAATATTTAAACTTACGCTCCGATATGCATTTCTGTGCACCACAAATCATGTAAAAATCTATGCTCTTTTTAAACACGGTGTTTGAGAACAGCCAATGTTTGAGTTAGCATGCAAAAATCTATATTGCATTATGGGAATTCTCCCCTTATGTTTATTCTCAAAATCGGTGGTTCTGCTCTGACTAACAAAAAAACCGGCGAATCCTTTGTTGAAGATGTCGCTGTGAGGGTAGCAAAGGAACTCGACAAAAACGAAAAATGCGTAATTGTACATGGAGTGGGGTATGAAGGGCATCGCCTGGCTAAAAAATACTCGCTTCATCGCGGTTTGCAGAACAACCATGTGGAGTGGGCCCATCTCAGAACTCGGGTAAAGGAAATCACCAAAACCATCGTGAATATTCTGGTAAAGTACGGTCATCCCGCTGTGGAAGTCTCTCCAGCAGATATTATGAGAACCAGCATGGGAAGAATTGTGTTTTTCGACCTCGAGATCGTCAAGGAATTTTTGGATAAGGGATTCATCCCTGTGATGCACGCTGACGGCGCGGTGGACGATAAACTTGGACTGGTAGTGGTTTCAGGGGACACCATCGCAACGGATATAGCGCTGAGACTGGGTGCATCCAAACTCATTTACGGTACCGATGTGGATGGCATAATTGATTCCGACGGGAGCGTTATAGACACCATAGATAAGGATAACATAGGAAATCTTCATCTCTGGGATACTGACGATTTTTCAGGCGGTATGAAGAAAAAAATCGAAGAAGCGATGAGATTGCACGGTATAACCGTGCATGTGATCAATCTAAGGAAAGACGGCACTCTGAGAAAGGCCATTAAAGGTGAAAGAGTAGGCACGACCATAAAGGGGTGATTTAAAATGGGAAATATCTTTTTTGATATAGGAATAGGCGTTGTTGAACTCTTCTATACATTTTTCATAGTATTCGCAATGGATTACGCTGTCAAAAAAGGACTACCGCAGGATGTGTCGAGGAAAATCGTGCACATGTGGGCAGGCGGACTGGTGATTTTCTGGTTCTTCTACACCACAGATTGGGGACAATATATATTTATGGTCACGCCGATGATCTGGGTGTTTTTGCTTATTGTAACTGCGCTTACGAAAGATGAAAATGACCCCACCGTTAAAAGTATGACGCGCACCGGGAATCCTAAAGAGTTGCTTTTAGGCGTACTGTTTTTCCCGCTGATGCTCATAATAATGACTGTGATAGGATATCGCACTCTTGCAGGTGTTATCGCGATCTCATCGGTCGGATTCGGGGATGGTGTCGCACCAATTGTGGGCAAATATTTCGGCAAACACAAATACAAGCTTCTTGGGAGAAAGAAAAGCATAGAGGGCTCCATCGGAGTTTTTGTTGGCACGCTCGTACCCTCCATAATCATGTCCATTGTTTTCTTCGGAACTTTGAATCTGATAATAAT
>WAOZ01000209.1 GCA_015520975.1 DHVE2 group archaeon
AAATCAGAAATACCATTTCGTACCCAGATACAAATAAACTGGGCACCAGCGGCCCGAGCAAGCCGCCCACTCTACCAGCGGAATTTGCAAATCCCGCGCCTGTTCCGCGAATCTCAGTTTTGTAAATTTCAGGAGTTATTGCATAGAGCGCACCCCACGCGCCCAGATCGAAGAACGATAGAAGAATCATCCCCACCATTGCCATTTCTGCAATCGCTATGCCTGTTATGAAAACAAATGTGGATATGCCTGTGAGGGCTATAAACGAAAAAAGCACTTTTTTCCGTCCTATTTTCTCAACGAGATACGCAGCGGTCAAAAATCCCGGTATCTGGAAAAGATACGAGATCATAACGAATTGGTATGATCTGATAAGCGGATAGTAATCGGAAACTATGCTGGGTAACCATCCAAACACGCCATAATAGGCAAAGGCCATACCAAACCATACAATCCACAGCCAGAATGTATGCCTGTGCCTTAGCACTTCCCAGATTTTAACCTTTGTTTGATGCTTAACTTTCACCACAAGTTTGGATTCGGGAAGTTTGATGCTGAGTGGAATGAGCACGAGCCAGATGAGCGCAACCAGGTAGTAATTTTTCCAGTCCGCGCCAAGACCGGGCAGCATTAGATACGCCAATAAGGAGCCCAGAACCCACCCGTATGTCCAGAAACTGTCAAGAAGCACGACCATTCTGCCGCGCACAGCGGGCGGCGAATTTTCGCTAACTATGGTGCTCAGGATAGGTAGCACGATACCGAATCCCAGACCCGCGAAAAATCTGAGCACGAAGAACATCCAGTACGAGGAGCTGAAATACAGTAGCACGGTGGCAACAATATGGATGGGTGTGGCAATTACGACCATTTTTCTTCTTCCGAACCTATCTGAGAAATGCCCGAATATGAACGAACCGATGAACCATCCTATGAAAGTTATGGAAAACAAAAGTCCGTATTCAAATTTGCTTACATTCAGAGATTCAATGATGTTCTTGCCTGTGAAGGATATCACACCCATATTGTACGCAACGGAGGCCCAGAAAAGCCCGGGAACCATCAGTTTGCGATATCTCATACGGAGGCATGGCAAATACCATTAAGAAACTTTGGGAAGGTTTTTAACTCTGTTCTGTATGTAGATTTCCAATGGAGCCTCCAGAAATAAAATATCTGTACAATCTGAGACGATTCGGGATGAAACTGGACCTTACCATAATGAATGAATTCGTATCCCTCTTAGGCAACCCTCACGAGAATTTCAGAAGCGTTCATGTTGCCGGAACCAACGGCAAAGGTTCGGTATGCGCATACACATACTCAATACTCAGGCAGAGATTCAGCACCGGCCTCTACACTTCACCCCATCTGGTACGCTTTAACGAGAGAATAGTGGTTGACGATGAAGAAATCGATGATGAATATGTAATCTCTTTCGTAAAAAAATACAAACCTCTTATAGAGAGACTTTCCATCGAGAACAGAAATCCCACCTTTTTTGAGGTGACCACCGGGCTTGCATTTCAGTATTTTGCGTTAAAAAATGTGGATTTTGGCGTTTTTGAGGTGGGGCTCGGCGGGCGTCTCGATGCAACAAATGTTCTGCACCCCGAGGTCTCAGCCATTGTTACCATCGATTATGACCACACGCACATTCTCGGAGACACCCTTGAAAAAATCGCTGCAGAGAAAGCAGGCATAATAAAGCCAAATATCCCTGTGGTGGTGGGCGAAAACAAGCAGAGTGCAGTAAAAGTTATAAAGGAAGTCGCTTCAAAAAGCTCGGCACCGTACCACAACATACACGATGAATGCTCGTGGGATATAGAGCAAATGAGCTTTCAGGGGACAAAATTCTCCGTATCCACACCTTTAAGAGTTTACAATCTCACAACACCGTTGGCAGGTGCGCATCAGGTTCTCAACGCCGTTGTTTCCGTGAGAATCGCGGAAATTCTGAGCGAAAATACCACATTGACGAAGAGCGACATTGAAAAAGGTATTGGCGGAACAAAGTGGCGTGATCGGTTTGAAGTAAAGCGAAACGATCCACTGCTGATTTTTGATTCTGCACATAATCCTGCGGGGGCTCGTGCCCTCGTTGAGACCGTGAAAAAATTGCACCCAGAAAAATTCACCCTGCTTTTCTCGATGGTTTCAGGAAAGAATATTCACACCGTGCTCTCTCTGCTCAAAGAAATCGCAGATACCATCGTTGTCACTGAAATAAACTACGAGCGCAGGCGTTTACCTCTGAAAGAAATAGAGGCGGAGGCGAAAAAGATATTTGAAAATGTTGTGGCAATAAAGGAGCCGTGCCGTGCACTTCAATACATCATTGACTACGGGAAAGACTCCATCGCAACGGGAAGCATTTATCTTCTGGGGGAGCTGGAACAATGCCTAAGGTCATTGCGGTGATTCAGCATAACGAAAAGGAATTTCTTGATCTTCTGGATTCCATAGACTACGAAATAGCGGAGATTATAAAATACAATCCGAAACGGCTGAACACCAGATACTATGTAGGGCATGGAAAGCTTGACAAAATAAAAGAAGCTGTGAAGAATTCAAACGCAGACTTAGTGGTCATAGACGGTTTTCTCAAATCATCGCAGTGGTTCCTTCTGGAAAAAGAAATCGGTGTTCCAGTGATGGACAGAGTGCGCCTCATTCTGGAGATTTTCGCCTCACATGCCAGAAGCAGAGAAGCCATGCTTCAGGTTGAGTACGCACGATTAAAATATGAGATCCCCCGTCTCAGGGAACTTATACACCGCGCCAAACTCAAAGAGCATCCGGGATTCATGGCCGGCGGCGAGTACAAGGTGGATGATTATTACGAGATGATATGCCGCCGATTATCCAGAATCCGAAAAAAGATAGAAAAGATAAAGAAAGAACGCTACGAACGAAGAAAGAGAAGACGCCGCGAAGGCTATATCCTCGTCGGAATAGCAGGATACACAAACTGCGGTAAAAGCACTCTGCTGCACGCATTAACGGGCAAAGATGTAATCATAGAAGGTAGAATGTTCTCAACGCTTTCAACCCGAACATCAAAAGTGGGCAAAGACAGAATTTTGATAACGGACACCGTGGGTTTCGTGGCCGGCATGCCTCCTTGGTTGATTAAGGCATTCGAGCCTACACTGGAGGAGATTTACGAAAGTGATGTGGTTTTGCTTCTCATGGATGGAAGCGATGATGTCCCGCTATTCAAGAAAAAAATGGATACAGTAATGGAATACATATCTCCGCATATAAAAGGTGCGCTGATACCCGTCATCAACAAAATAGACATCGCCAACGACTTGGATGTAAAAAAAGAACTGGCTTCTCATATCGGTGAACCCATTCTAATTTCCGCAAAAAATGGAACCGGCTTGGATGAACTCGTTGAAAGAATAAAATCCGAAGGCGGACTGGTAACAGAAATCGTCCTGAATCCAAGCGCCGAATGTTTCAGATACATAGAAAGATTCGGCAGGATATTATCAATCGAGTACGACGATTCCACTGTAGTGAAATTTCAGATACGGAGAGGATATCTCAAAGGTTTGAAAAATGTTTGCGGTACTTCCAGTGGAAAGGATGCTTTGAGGTAGAGGATATAAGCGTTTTGGTAATCGTGTTGATAACGAAATCTTTTTTTACATCGGGCACATACTCACCTTTGCTTCGGGTGGAAACGATGGGGGAAATGAATGTATTTGAAAAGCATATACGAAAAAACACGCTGTTTCGGGGCAACAGAAATGCCCTTTATCCAGATTATCTGCCAGATAAACTCCCCCATCGTGAAAAGGAGATAGATAAACTTGCCGAGATTTTAGTCACAGCATTGAGAGGAGGAAAGCCGTCCAACATACTCATTTTCGGAAAAACGGGAACCGGGAAGACCGCCGTTGTGAGATTCATAGGGCGAGAACTGAAAAAAGCCGAAAAAGCCTACGGTATGTCAAAAATAGAGTACATTTACATAAACTGCGAAACCGTGGATACTCCTTATTCCGTGATGCAAACGATCGGAAACCACTTCATAACCGAGTGGAATGAGCGTATTCCGTTCACGGGCTGGCCGATGGATAAGGTGTTTTCGGTCACGAAAGAGAAAATAGACGAGTGGGGCGGCACGGTAATCGTGGTTCTTGACGAAATAGATAAACTTGTAAGTAAGAGCGGTGATGACATACTTTATCAAATTCTTCTTCTTGACAACGAAATGTCCAATTCCAATCTCAGCATTATAGGGATATCCAACGAACTCAAATTTACGGATTTACTGGATCCGAGGGTTCGAAGCAGGCTGACTCAGGAGAAGATGATCTTCGCACCGTACAACGCGTTTCAACTTGAGGACATACTCAGAGAGAGGGTTATGATCGCGGTTCAGGATGGTGTAGTGGACGATGTGGTCATAAAAACATGCGCGGCCATTGCGGCGCAGGAACACGGAGATGCCCGGCGCGCGATAGACCTTCTCAGGATATCCATAGAGATGGCCGAAAGGGATGGGAGCCCGCGCGTCACAGAGAGACATGTGTATCAGGCCAAGAACAAGATAGAAATGGATTGCGTTGCAGAGGCTATCAAGACATTACCGCTGCATTCTAAACTTGTATTGCTCGCAGTTGCCATTTCGGATGAGGCGGGTAAAAGCGAACTAACCACAGGCGAGACTTACGATATTTACAGAAAACTGAGCAGAAGAGTGGGAATATCACCCCTTACACAGCGCCGAATCTCAGATTTGATCTCAGAAATGGATATGCTTGGGCTCATCAACGCCCAGGTAAAATCCTTCGGAAGATACGGTAGAACGAAGGTCATAGAACTGGCCTTACCGGTTATGGAAGTTAAAAGACTTGTGCTTGAAGATGAACTTTTAATGGAACTGGAGAATGTAAAAGTTGCCGAACAGAAAAAGCTATCTCCCTTCCTCTGATTTCTCTTCCTCCTCTTCGGGCACCTTTTCTTCCTCGCCATCTTTTTCTTTGTAATCTTTACGGAAAACGAGTTTTTTAATTTTCATCCATATCTCATGCCTGTGCGCGAGAACATAATCACCGCCTATTGATAGAGCAATTATGCCAGCAAGGGACATCGCAAGATAGAAATTCGTGCTGGGCGGTATCTCATTCGTGTTAGTCCCCGTGATATAGAGTTTCAGCGCTCCGAACCAAGGCAATTCACCCCGGGCAACACCGACAATCATATTGAAATTCACCAGCTTTGGACATATTGGCAGAAAACCATCTGCACCGTTCTGGTCATAGGCTGTTGAGCCGTAGACAATAAGATTATGGTCACCCATGGTTATGAACCCTTCATCACCCACAATATGGGGGTTGAGATGTTGCATATCCGTGTAGATTATAACGGTTTTTTTCTCGTAGCCCACATCGTAAATGGTTATGTGATCATTGGCCACATAGAGCCAGCTGGGGTAATTCCCATTTTCAAATCCGCGGATAACCCATCGTTCCCCGTTCCATTTCAGATAAACCATGGCACGGTGTATTATGGATCTGCCGTTGTATTTGTAAACGATGACATCGCCGTAATCGCCGTATGTTTTGTATCCCTTTGCGCGTCCCTCCACATAGGAAATGATATCATCTGGCGAATAGACCCTCTTAACCAGAACAATATCCCCCGTGTCTATGGTACCTATGTGAGAATCATTGCCGTGCATCATACTTCCTGATTCTATTACCACTATCGGCGGCCATACCTGGGAATAGGCATAAAGGGATAGAAATATCACCGCCACGATCACTATCGAGATGAGTATATCCTTAACCCCCGACTTTATTTCCTCCTTCGTGCTCTCTTTCACCAGAGGGGTTAGGCAAATTATGAATAAAAAAGTTTTGAAAGAAAATGTATATAAATACCATTCCAATACCCGTAATGAGTGTGATAAAAATGTCGTGGAGAGATGTTGAGGTTAGGGAACTTAAAGTGGGAGGTTATATGGTTATTGATGACGAGCCATGCAAAATCGTGGAGATGACAACGAGCAAGCCGGGGAAGCACGGAGAAGCCAAGGCCAGAATTGTGGCCATCGGAGTATTTGACGGTCAGAAGAGAAGCACGGTGTATCCCGTGAAGCACAAGGTGAAGGTACCCATAATCGAGAAAAAGGAGGCACAGATTTTAGCGGTTATGGGCGATGAAGTACAGCTTATGGATACATCGACATTCGAGACATTTGAACTGCCCATTCCGGAGGAGCTCAAAGACCAGATCGCTCCGGGCAAAAATGTGCAGTACTGGGAAGCAATGGGTAAGAGAAAGATAATGCGAGTTATGGGAGAATAAGATGTATCTCAAATTCGCCGATGCAAACTCCGATTTCAAATCCTCTTTTTTTGTGATTTTTGGGGTACCCTTTGATGGTACATCATCGTATCGTCACGGCTCGAAGTTTGCGCCCTACGAAATAAGAAAAGCGTCTTACAACCTTGAGAGCTTTTTGCTCAATCACAAACTTGATTTGAAAGATGTCCCCATTCACGACGCTGGAGATGTCGGCACGCTTGATGATTTTGGGACCGTGGAGGATGTCATTGCAGCGGTGCAGTTTCGATTTTCCACCATTGTCGATGCAGGTAAATTTCCCATAATGCTGGGCGGTGAGCATTCCGTAACAATCGGTACGCTTCAAACTCTGAAGTCTTTAAACGCTGGGATAGTGTTCATTGATGCGCATGCGGATTTTCGTGATTTTTATCTTGGGATAAGAAACAGCCACGCCTGTGTTGCCAGAAGAGCATACGAGGTGCTTGATAAAAAAGTGATCAGCATTGGTGTTCGTTCCGTATCCGCAGAGGAATTTAAATTCGCGAGAGAATCCAATTTCAGATGGATAACCGCGGACGAGGTCATAAAGAACGGGTGGCAATGGGCCGTGAAAGAGGCCATTGAATATTTGAATGCAGATAAAATATATCTTTCCATAGATATAGACGGTATCGATCCCGCATATGCACCCGGCACCGGCACGCCGGAATATTTCGGTCTGACACCGTGGGATGTGCGGGGTATTATTCAAGCACTTGCCCCGAAGTTGGTAGGCGCTGACATTGTGGAGATATGCCCAGAATACGACAATGGGAACACATCCGTACTCGGAGCGAAACTTGTCCAAGAAATTATTGCATCCGTGAACAAATCAAGAACACGATAAGTTTAAATACGATTTCCCCCCTATCCTTTACTTGGTGGCAGGATTATGAAGCGAATGTACGATAAAAAGGAGGAAGGTATTGCGTCGACGGTAGGTACGATTTTCGCGCTCATGATCTTTATGGGATTGCTATCTCTCTTTATGACCCAGGTTGTACCAGTGCAGATGAAAAGCAATGAAGCTGAGCATGACCTTCAAGTTCTGTCACAGTTATCACAGATGCGAAGTATAATCGATATGCTCACACTCACACAGGACACAAACTACACCGCGTATGTGCCAATAAAGATGGGCGCTGAAGGTGTGGCGATAGTAACCTCACCCACCTACGGTCAGCTATCTGTTTATCCCGCACAGGTGAATCCTCGATACATTCTTTCCGTCAATTTTATGGATACATACGGGAACAGGATATATGAAAACTCATCTGGAAGTTTGCAGTTCATATGTCCCAACAGATACTATGTTCCGGAAATATTCACATACGAAAACGGGGCAATATGGAGATATAACTTTTACACAAATACCACCGTTATGCCTGTGGAGCCGAACATAAAATTCTCATCCGTATCTTTAGGCTACACCATCAATGTTAGCGGGGCATCCTATGTAGATGTACCAAATTCTGCATCACTGAATCCATCCTCGGGTATAACCCTTGAGGCGTGGGTGAACCTTAGAAGCCTTCCCACAGGGTACGAACCGATAATCTCAAAAAGTGGTTCATATGCCCTGCAGATCAGCAATACCGGTATCCAGTTTTTGATTTACGACTCAACAGGCACCGCGTATTCTGTGTCATACTCCTTCACTGTAAAAACCAATATGTGGTATCATATCGCGGGAACTTTCGATGGCACCAAACTCAAGATATATCTCAACGGCGTGCTCAAAAATTCGTACGCCCTTACATCGACCACCACAATATATCAATCTTCCACAGATGTCATAATAGGCAATGGTCTGGTTGGTTACATAGACGAGGTGAGAGTCATGTCCTCGGCTCTGAGCGCCACAGATATAGAGACCGATTATCTATCTGGCGCTCATTATCCATCCAGAGCAGGTGCGGTTCTGTGGCTCCATTTCGATGAGGGCTCTGGATTAACCGCGTACGATTCATCTACATACGGCAACGATGGGACCCTGCAGGGTGCCACATGGGCACAGAGGGTAGGTGTGGATATGGCTCTAACCCTTCAGAACATTTTTGGAAACCCTGACAGCATCACCGGCTACGAAACCCGGAACATAGGTATAACCCTTCAGGGTGTATCCCAGACTAAATACTCACTCAACGGAGGAATTGTAAATATCACTGTAAATTCAGATTATCCCTACGGCAAAAACCTTGATTTCAATTTCACTTCTGGCTGGATTTCCTACATAACAAACATGCTTAACGAAAGCGGGTTAAGAATGAATGTTGATTACACCCTCAACCACGACACCATAACCATTTACGGTGCATCATCTCTCTCAATCAAATCTGTTTATATAGAGATTAGCGTGGGAGGATGATAGTGTATGATGAATGGCGAATTAAAAAGGAAAATCGACGCGATGCTGTACCATAGGTTCATAAAGCCTAAACTGAAGGTGAAGATTCCGAAATTCATAGTTGCAAAGAGCAGCGATATAACTCCAATACCTCCCGTGGAGAATCCGAACTGGGAGGTCCTCGACACATACCCGATCCAGCCACCGTTTGTGTACGCAAGAGTTATCTACGACCACGAAGCGTATGAGTACATATATGAGCTCATTGAACCTCCTTTGAATGATGAGGAGCAGAAACTTCTTAACGAGATAAAAGATATGCTGGAAAGAACACTCAAATACGACTGGAAAATCATGAACAGAAGGGACATGGAGCAGTATTTAATAGAGAGCGTGGATAGTTTCATACGCAGCAGAAATCTCAAAATCGATAAAATCACGCGCCAGAAGATTATGTATTACATTGTCAGAGATTATGTCGGGTATCAGAAAATTGATGGCCTGATAAAAGATGAACTCGTGGAGGATATATCCTGCGATGGCGTGGGCGTGCCCATCTATGCGTTTCACAAAAAATATCAATCCATAAAAACAAAGGTTGTTTTTGAAGATGATGACGAACTCAACTCATTCGTTGTCTATGTATCCCAAAAATGCGGAAAGCAGATTTCAGTGGCTGACCCCATATTGGATGGCACCACCGAGGAGGGACACAGAGTTCAGGCAACATACGGACGAGAGGTTACCACGAGAGGTGCAACATTCACAATAAGAAGGTTCAAAGAAAAACCGTTTACTCCCACAGAACTCGTTCTGTACGGCAGTGCATCGCCAGATATGGTTGCATATTTATGGCTCATGGTGGAGCAGGGGCAGAGCGCCATAGTTATCGGCGGTCCGGCCTGCGGTAAAACTTCAACCTTAAACGCGTTCGCTATGTTCATACCTCCAGCCGCCAAAATAGTCAGCATGGAGGATACCAGAGAAATAAATCTGCCGCATCAGAACTGGATCCCGGGTACAACAAGAAGCGGTACCGGCGAAAAAACTTTAACAGGCAAATCCGCGGGAGAGATAGATATGTACGATTTGGTGAGGGCCGCGCTGCGACAGAGACCTAACTACATCATCGTGGGAGAAGTGAGAGGTAAAGAGACATACACCATGTTCCAAGCCATGGCCACGGGTCACACGACATATTCCACCATGCACGCAGATTCGATAGTTTCAATGATCCATCGCCTTGAGAACCCGCCGATTAACTGCCCGAGGATTCTTATGACCGCGCTCAATAATGTAATAGTTCAGAAAATTGTCAGAATAAAAGATGAGATGGCAAGAAGAATCACCCAGATCGTGGAAATCGTCGGTTTTGAGCCTGAAACGAATGAGTTGATAACAAATGTGGTGTTTGAATGGGAACAGGAGCGAGATAGACACCGCTTCAAAGGCCACAGTTATCTGTTCGACACGATTATGAGCATGAAGAATCTAACTCACGATGAGATGATGGAAGAGTTCGAGCGCCGAACGGACATTATACGATACTGGGTTAAAAAGAAGATAGTGGATTACAGGGAGATCTGGCGAACGATATCCGATTACTATAAAGATC
>WAOZ01000210.1 GCA_015520975.1 DHVE2 group archaeon
GTTTATGTGGTGTATATAGATGGTCGAATAGTGGCCCGAACGAATGATACTCATCTGACTCTCACAATACCTGCAGGGCTTTTCTCCACAAAGCACAAAATAGCCGTGGTGGCACAGAACCCGATTGGTAAGAGCGAGCCAGCGGATATATATTTTGAGTCACCTATTAATTACTTGCTGTGGATTTCCGTGGCTGGGGCAGTGGTTGCAGGCGTTGCGGTAATTGTCATTATTATGAAAAAAAGGACGAAACGGGCATGAAGAAACTTTAAAATTGCATTACCGCATTTTCTTTATTTATGGAACTTATGAGCGTTAATGCCAAGGGCAGTACTGTTAGAGGAAAGGATATCGTCGTATGCGGCACCTGCTTGTTCAAAGAGAAACCCAAGTATCTGGAAGAGTTCAGAAAAAATGAAAATCACGCAATTTTACATTTCTGTCCCGAAAAAGAGCACATAAATATGGCGTTTTACAAAATTATGAGCATTATGTCCGTGGCCAGATCATTGACAATAGTTACTACCGACGGTTCTCCGCACTGTGTCCAGCTTCATTACATAGCCGATGAAGTGAATCGCTACTCAGAAAGAAAATTCGCCGTGAAGCATTTTGTTATAAACAACGGGAAAATGCACGAGGTATTTGCGGAAGATGTGAAACTTTCCAGATATCTTTCAAAAATCAAAAGATTGAGAGAAATGTGCGAGATCAGCCCCTGAACTTTGGACGCATAGACACAAGTGGGGGTAAAGGAAGCGGGCGCGAAGGCTTACCACTCAAATGTTCTTTTATAACTGCGAGCAGTTCTTCTCTGTCCATAACCTTTACTCCGTTACCTCTTATCCTCACTGTGAGTTTGCCGCTCTTCTTCTCTTTTTCACCGATCACCACTATGTATGGGATCCACTCTTTTTCCGCGTCTCTAATCTTGCGGGATACGCTCAGATCTCTGTCATCAACATCGACTCTCACACCCTCTTTCTGGAACTGTTCCATCTCCTGAACTGCGCAGCCAAGGAACTCGTCCTTAACAGGGATTATGCGAACTTGGGTCGGCGCGAGCCATAGCGGAAATGCGGGCTTCACACCGCGCTGCGCGTTCATATGCGCCTTTTCAAGCATGGCATAAATAACCCTCTCCACTGCACCGCTGGGCGAGCAGTGAAGAATATACGGAAATCTTTTCTCCCCGTTTTCGTCGTAGTATGTTATACCGTATCTCTCTGCGTTTTCCACATCGATCTGAACGGTACTTAGCGCTGCCGCCTTGTTCATTGAATCAACAAAATTGAATTCGAATTTCAGCACGAAGTAAAAGAATCGCTCGTCCCACATCTGAACCAGCACCGGACGATTGACAAGTTTCACAAGTGATACGATGAAATCTTTGTTGTTCTCGTAAAAATCCCTCGTGAAGCGTATAGCCACTTCGTAATCACCCAGCTCCAGTCCAAAATCCCTCAAAACCTCCATTGCCATCTCGTACTGTTTTTTAAACTCTGCTTTTGCCTGTTCCATATCCATGGCGAGCGTATGCATATCGGGCATGGTGAATGCCCTTAGTCTTCTGAGACCGACAAGCTCTCCTTTCTGTTCGCGTCTGAACGCGTATTTTGCAAGCTCGTAAATTCTTATGGGGAGATGCCGGTACGATATAGTTGCATCATGCATCATAAGAAACTGACCAAAACACGCAGCGAATCGGAGGAAATACTTGTCCCTGCCGCTCAGCACTATGTACTGCCGCGCGGGAAATCTGTTGAGATACGATTTAAGAGACGGGTGTTCGTAGTTGTACATTATCGGGGTCTCCACCTGCATTGCGCCGTATTCAAGCACTTTCTTCTCCACATACTCTTCTATAAGGGCTTTCATCATTTTCCCTTTGGGATAATACCGCATGTTTCCAGAATCGCTACCCGGTTCGTAATCGGCTATTTCAAGTTTCTGCATAAGCTCCACATGCGGCGGGATTTCACGGACGGCTCTTGTGCCTGAAATTTCGTATTCAACAAATTTTTTAAGCGCGGGGTAATCGGTGTAATTGAAATCGTTGACATCGTGAAGCGTGCCGTCGGGAGTCATAACATACCAATATGTAACCTTCTTTTTCTCGGCTTTAAGCGCATCGCTCTCCTCCTCTTTCGGCTTCTCGCCTTCACCTCTTATTTCTTTGCTGAGCTCGCTCAATGGATGGCCTTTGCATGAGATCACGAAGCTTTTGTACCATCCGAACGGTGCGCGGTGAACTTCGTATTCTTTGCTAAGCACTGATTCAAGTTTTCTCAGGACATCCAGAGCTTCGGAAGGCGGAGCAAGATTACTGCTTAGATGCGCGTACGGATACAGCACGATTCTATCGACATTCACTTTTTTAGACACATCCTTTATTTCGTTCACAGATTTATCCACTATGGCCGTGTCGCCCTCCTCCACGCTTATGAATGCCACGAGTGCCTCATCATAGCGCTCTTTCTTTTTATCTATATCCTCAGCAGACTGCATCGCCTTCTGCTTTGCCTCGTATTCTATATAATCCGCGTGTATGAAAAGAATTCGCATATGCGGGAATTTTTAATAAGGTATAAAAGGCTTTTTGCTGGGATGTCATGTTGACACATGTTTAAAACTGATGGTCTTAGGAAATAATAACAGTACTGAGCAAAAAATAAATGGATATAAATTAAGTCAAAAATGACCTCCTTATTTTACTTGCTTTAAGGAAAATACCAAGTAGGGCAAATGCAACAATTATTGAAATAGGATGTAGAGTTTCTGGAATAATAACGCCTGATTTGAGAGGATAATAGTCTCTGGCTCCCGCGGGGCCATCTATTTTGTACGGGAAATCCACTATACCATTGTTGTCTATATCGTTGGTGTTATTGTTCATAGCCCAATCGTGCCAATAGTTTCCGTATCCGCTTAAATTCCAGAGATTATTAGAGCCGCCATCGTATGCCTGAATTTTTGATGGATCGTAAGAATCACCGCTACCGTTATTATAGTAAAACTCGTTGTAATAGATAGTATTGCGCGATCCAGATTCTATGTAAAAACCATAGTATGTGTTGTTCTTTATTAAATTGTACCTGAATGTGCAACCGCTCGAATTCAATAAGTAAATACCCAATGGCGTTGTAGCTGTATACACAGTGTTCCACAACAAGGTTATCGAAATTTTGAAGGAAAAATCCATATTGGCAGTATATAACTGTACAGTTGTATATGGTGATGTTGGCAGAGTAACCTATAAGTATCCCAACTGTTCCACCGAATGTATAAATATTTTCAACAATTCCAGAAGATACATTTCCCAAGATTATCTCACCGGCATTTCCCGAAAGATATGGATTCCCCACGACGGTGTTTTTATAGTAATATACTGGATATCTACATACGGTATTGTTTGTTGAAATGTTTTGTGTGGTAAAAGTATTTATATCGCCATCAAGCATTATGCTGCAATACCACATTATGTTGTTAAAGAATTTGTTATTGATGGAATTTTGAATGTATATTGCCGAAAAACCGTTGTATGAGCAATTGTTATCTTTTATAACATTTCCATTAGAGTTGATCAAAAGAATCCCGTCATAGCCGTTGGAATACAATAAATTTGAAGAGATGGTATTTGTGTCGGAAGAATAGAGGAAAATACCCTCATAGACATTACCTGAAACTGTGTTCCCCGTTATTATGTTGCCATTTGAATTGATTACAGTCGTTCCGTTTTCGTTGTTATAAAGGGAATTCCCGATGATTTGATTGTTATCTGCGTTATACAGGAGCACACCTTCTATGCAATCGGTGCAATTATTGCTTTCTACAGTATTTCCATAGGAATATTCTAAACATATTCCGTCATATTCATTTCCAGTACATGTGTTGCAAGCTATTCTGTTATTGTTGCAGTATTGAAGCAGAATTCCCTCGTACTTATTATTCTGACAGGTATTGTTCTCAATTATATTATAACTGCATGAAATCATAGAGATAAATGCCATCGTATGTATTCGCTGAGCAATTGTTATTAGTAATCTGATTGGAATTGCATGTGTTGTTCAACGAGATCCCCTCATAGTTGTTTGTAAAGGTATTATACTTTATCTCATTGTAACTGCATGATATCAGATATATTCCGTTGTAACATCCAGTTACCGAGTTGCTCTCAATGGTGTTGTAATCGCTTGAGTAATCGAGGAATATTCCGTCGTAATAGATGTTTGAAATGGTATTGCCCCTTATCGTATTGTTCGTGCAGGCAGAATATAAATGAATCCCTTCATAATTGTTATTTGAGCAGCCGTTATTCTCTATTATATTATTGCTACATTGATAACAGAGATATATCCCTTCATCATTGTTTGTGCATAAATTGCCGGAGAGCACTCCGTTTTTAACATTGTAGAGTATTATGCCAGCACCCGCAAAATAGGGCTGACCTAGCCATTGCGCCCCATATACATAGCAGTTTCTCACGATGAAGTATGCGGTGGTGTTTCCTATATAAATTGCTGCCCCACTACCCTGGGTGTCTATTTCCCAGTTCTCTATTATATATGGGTCTGCCGCCGTACCACTTTCAGCCACCACGCCATTATCTGCAGTAAAATCTGCATCGCTGTTAATTCTTATTACTGGATGAGGAAAGTATGTTTTAACTCCATTCCTTTTAAGATCCTCATTTTGTACCTCCAAAAAGCCTCTGGAGGTAGCGTGTACATTACTAAAATCAAAAACAAAAACACCATTGGTATGAGGACTCCCCACCTCATAGAATCTTCATATATGAATGGATTTATTAAACAAATCTTAAAAACTTCAAAAAAATTTTAATAGACTCTGTTTATTCGCCGTTATGCTCAGTGCGGATATGATCTCCGAAACGCTGGCGCCGATACTCCTCGTTTCTGCTACTGGGTTGCTTATACTGGGACTCGGAAACCGTATGGGCAGGATAACCGATAGAATCCGGAAATTCAACGATGAGGTGCGCAACGGTGCCGTTTCAAAATCACGGTGGGAGATAATTCAGGCGCAGAAAGATACGCTAATCAAGAGATTAAAACTCTGCCGTAATGCAATGCTTCAGTATCATCTCACGATTCTTTTTACATCTGTATCATCCATAATGGTTTTTCTCAAGTACTTTGATTCGTGCTGTGCTTACGGTGCGGTTCTGGCACTTGCCGCGGCTCTGCTGTCGTTGTTCGCTGGCTCCGTGTATGCAATCAGGGAAATAATGCTTTCCTATGTTGCTGTTCTCAAAGAGGCAAGTTTCTATCTGAAGGAGAAAAGCAATAATGGAAAATAAGTGAGTATGGGAGCAGTGATGCTATTAATCAATTTGGAGGGCAATATTGTCTAAACGAAAGGTGGAATTTGTGATAGAAATATTTATTTATATTGTGTGTTAAGATATTTCTCAATGTTTGGGGGTATTAAAGGAGGGATGGTATTACATCTCTGAAGCGGAGAAACCTATATATTGGTACGCTATACTTGGTACAGCTATATTGTTCATTTTTCTCCTTATATTTTTTTCTTTAATTTTATTAGGTGCGTTTTTGGCTATGTATTTATCTATTA
>WAOZ01000211.1 GCA_015520975.1 DHVE2 group archaeon
GCATATGTGGGTCTGGCGCTTTTTGTAGCGTTTCCATTTCAGGGCTCTGGAGGCGTGGGCGCCACGGTGATAGGCCGAATACTTGGTATGAACAAATACAAAGTTCTCTATTCCATAGTTGCTGGCGCTCTGTTTGGGACCTTTCTCATCGGTTCACTTGCGTATTTTGCAATATTTTCATTCGAAAATATCCCGAAAAGTGTGTTCACCGTAATGGGAATAATTATATTCGTAATAGTGTTTATCGTGGCATATAAATGGATTAAGAAAGGTGGTAAAAAATGAAAGTACTGGTAACAGGAGGCGCCGGATTTATAGGGAGCCATATCGTGGACAAACTTGTGCAGGAAGGCCACACTGTTAAAGTTTATGACAATCTGAGTTCAGGAAAAATGGAGTTCATCGAACACCACATTGAAAAAACGAATTTTGAGTTCATAAGAGCGAATCTGCTAGATTTTGAAACTCTGAAAAAAGAAATCACAGGAATGGATGTAGTATTCCATATCGCCGCAAATCCAGATGTGAAACTTGGGGCAAAAGATACAAAAGTACATCTTGAACAGAACGTCCTGGCGACATACAATCTCCTTGAGGCTATGCGCATTAATGATGTGAATGATATCGTGTTCACTTCCACATCAACTGTTTACGGAGAAGCAAATATAATTCCAACGCCAGAAGATTACGGACCTCTTATACCAATTTCCCTGTACGGTGCATCTAAACTTGCTGCCGAGGCTTTCATAATGTCTTACGCGCATACATTCGGCATCAGAGCGGTTGTATACAGATTCGCAAACATAGTGGGTCCGAGAAGCACACACGGCGTTATTTACGATTTCATTATGAAACTCAAAAAAGACCCTACAAAACTCGAAATTCTCGGAGATGGTACCCAAACCAAATCGTATCTGTACATAGACGACTGCGTAGACGCCATACTATTCGGATTCCGCCACAGAAAAAATGATGTGGAGATTTTCAACATAGGTAGCGAGGACTGGATAAATGTCAGAAAAATCGCAGATATAGTGGTGGAAGAAATGGGACTCACCGGCGTGAAATATCAATTCACCGGTGGCAAAAGGGGATGGAAAGGCGATGTACCTAAAATGCTATTATCTATAGAAAAAATCAAGAGCTATGGCTGGAAACCAAGGCATAACAGTGAAGAGAGTGTGAGACTCACCGCCAGACATCTTATTAGAGAGTTTATGTGATTATCTCTTTCTCTATTATCTCCGGTTCCTGCCATTTAATATGCAGTTTTATCCTTAGCCGATTTCTATGATAACTCACTTCAAAATTTTCCACCTGCGATCTGTACAGCTTGTATCTTTTTCCGTCAGATGTTAGTCGGGTATCTTCAACTTTTATAAGTCCAAAGCTCTCCAGCTCTTTTATTTTGCGATAAGCACTCGCAAGAGGTATATCAAACTTATATGCAAGTTCACGAACCGACATCGGTCGCAATGCAGTCGCCGCCAGTATTTTCAGGTTGTATTCATCCATCAATACCATCGTTAGAGCATGCCTATTCATCAGCATCCCCATATATCAATCCCTTCAACCCTTTAAGTATGTTTCGGCGTAGTTTTCTGTACGGATAATTAGCCAAGAAATTAGTAAATGGGAATCATATCTGTTAATATTGTATGAAACACAGTCATTAATTCCAATTTATAAAAATTATCTCAAAAATTTTTAATATCACGCGTGTGGCATGGTTCATTATGAACACGGAGGTGAGCGCCATGGTTGGACTGTTGATGGATAAATATGCATCGCAGATCCTGCTGGGAACAGCGAAGAAACCAAAAGGCATAAGGGAGATAAGCAGAGATTACAACATTCCTGTGAGCGTTTGTTATCGTCGAATCAAGAAACTGGTGGATATGGGTCTTTTGACGGAGGTCAGATACGGAAAAAGGGCGAAATACAGATCCAACATAGAGGATTTCAGGGCGGTGCTGAATTTCGAAGAGAACAAACTCTACATAACAATGACTGCGGACGGCGAGGAATTTGAAGCCGAAACATCAATTCTCTGAAGATAATCGCAAAAAAAAGGTTAAATCCGCAAATAAGAAACAGGAGAGTATGAAAACCATACTGGCATCCACAGTGATGATACTGCTCATTTCTTCGATATTCATTCCAATTTCTTCTCAAAATCCGTACATCAACCGCTTCTCAGATCACATGGATAAAGGGTACACATTTAAGGATAATATTATGTGGGGCGGTGTCAAAAGATTGACATGGTTTGGCAATGCCTCCGATCCCGTGATATTATCGGATGATAATGGAAACTACGATGTGGTTTGGGCAGATAATAGATACGGAAACTGGGACATATATTATCTGAAAATAACAGTAAACGGCTTCAAACTTGTGAATGATACAAGAATAACTTCCTACTCAGGTGAGGATATAAAACCATCCGCCGCTAAGTACGGCAATAATATATGCATTGTATGGCAGAGATTGATTAACGGAAGATGGTCCATATATTATACAAGAATATATTATGGCCCGGACAATATCTCCATAGAGGTCCCACCCAAACCAATTCACACCGGAAAATACAATTCTACAAATCCAAAAATTGCCGTGGATACACGGGGATTTGTATTTGTGGTATGGCAAGAATACACTGGTACCAACTGGGATATTTTTTATCAAAAATTTGACCTCAACGGCAATCCTGTTTTCGCACCCATCAATGTATCCAGAGATCCTTCCAATTCCACAGATCCTGCGTTATCTATAGTATCAAACCAAACTGTTACTTATGTTCATATAATGTGGCTCGATGACTCCACAACCCCGGGATATAGCATATTTTATCGCAAACTTGATTGCTGCGGCTATTTTCTAACACCTCCAAGAAGGCTGAGCGTCGTATCACCTAAAACGATGGTGGATCTTCAAGCAACAGAAAATAGCATCTATACCGTATTTTCATGCGCCAGAGAGAATTCAAGTTATGAGATAATATACACCCTTCTGAACTCAAGCGGAATAACCCTCATTGACGATACAAACCTCACTCCGCTGGACGGCATAGATTCAACATATCCGCACATAGCATTCTATCAAGATAGGATATTCCTCACTTACGCTGATCTCGGAACAGAGAGCGTAAAATTCGCGCTTTATACTACCTCGGGAAAAATCACAGGCAGCATATTCAATGTATCCTCCGCACAATCTTTTACACCGGATATAGCTGTATCTGAAAAATCTGCGGGAATTGTATGGGTAGAAGAAATCAATTCCACAATGTTTCTATTTTTCAGATCTGCAGTTTTTCCGGATATAAAGGTCAAAAACATAAATCTTAAGTTGAATGAGAATAGAGCGAATATCACCGTTAATATATCTTCAGATTTCAATATGAACACCTATGTGAATTGTATGATTCTTGTTGATAATGATTCATTCTATTCAAATGCAGTATACATCACCAATTCAGCCACCGTGAATGCTTCAATAAATGTTTCCGGAGGAGATCACATATTGACAGTAATAGTTGATCCAGAACACAATATTATTGATGCTAATTTCACAAATAATATTGCAAATAAAACATTTTTTGTGAGCGTTTATTCATTCAGGTTGTATGCGCCTTCGGCCATCTCGTTATCTGCGGGGAATTATACAGAAGTTAGTGCGATTCTAATCAACACAGGCAATATGAAAGATAGCTACTCCGTGCACATAGTCTCAAACAGCACCGAAGTTCTTGTCTCTCCTACCTGGATGAATATCAACCTCTCACCGGAACAGAACAGTTTCCTTAATTTCACCGTCTACTCAAAATTATCATCAACTCCGGGAGCACATAATCTCACAGTCGTGATAATATCCGCCGGCTCTGCAAAACTGCTATCAGAAAATATAACTGTCATAATAACACCTCTGATTCAGTTTTCTCTGGAATACCAGAGTATCTACTATTTCAAACCCGGCACATTTGGAAATATAACGCTGAAAATAAAAAACATCGGTACGGTAAACGACACATACCGTATATATGCGTTTCAGGAACTGAACTGGCCTATGGAAATATCCAACACCTCCGAAAATATCACGCCGTGTAATTATAAACTGATAAATGTGAGACTTTTAGTGCCAAACGGAATCGCGGCATATTCAAAAAATATAATTCAAATCACAGTAATTTCGAATACCACTGGAATCATCAAAAATGCCACGGTACTGATAATAGTTGCACCTATGAAAAGCGCATACGCGTATATCGTTTCAACAAGTAAAAATGGCAGCATATATTACATCAACATTAGGGTAAGAAACACAGGGAATATTGCAGAAGTCGTAAATATCCACTGTTCCGGAAATTTTTCAGATTATGCATACATCAGCCCAGCATCCACTCTTTTGGAACCCGAGCAGTGGGGCAACATTTCTATAAGCTTGTACATACCTGAAAACACTTTGGCCGGTGCATATCCAGTGTACATAAAGGGGTACTGCGGCGACAACGAAACGCTGTTCTCATTATCCGTAAATGTGGTGGTGGAACCTGTACACAGATATACGGTGGAGATCGAACGTGTGTCATCAAAGAATTCCATAAGCTTCGATATGAAGATAAGAAATCAGGGCAATGTAATGGAAGTGTTTACGATAATGGCTGTCCTTAAATCAAAAAACATCACCTGGGTACTTAGGGTGAACAATTTGAATTACACAAATGAGACAACAATCACGGTTGAACCAAACTCAACTGTTAATATTGTAATATATCCTAAAACTCAATTACCGAACGGAAAATATACCCTTATAATTCATATCATTTCCGGGGAAGGTGTGAGTAAAAATTCAACAATACCTTTCGAAATATCCTCTAAAGGGGGTTTTGATATTGTTTCGTTCTTCTTTGATAATCTGATATACATAACCATACTTGCCGTGGCCATCGGAGGACTTGTAGCTTTCATCAGAAAAAGAGATTGATCCTCCCGTGATTTTAGAATGTGAAAATCAAAATTTTTAATCATTTTTATAGAATTGTATCTAAATATTTAAAAACCCAATTCTCATACTAACGATTGGAGCCAAAGGCTCTGGAAAAGAGACCCCGAGGTGATAGAATATGAAAAAGGTATGGAATAAAAAAGAAGAAGGCGAATTCGGAATCGGCACACTGATAATCTTTATAGCAATGATTATCGTAGCCGCCGTTGCCGCCACAGTGCTCATACAGACAGCGTACCAGCTGCAGCAGCAGGCTGAGGAGACAGGCAATATAGCCATACAGGATGTTGCAACCGGATTTAAGATAATACATATGGGCGGACAGGTGAATCTGGCTGCATCACCGCCAAAACTCAGCACCATCGAAATAAAAGTTGGCTTGATCGCAGGAAGCCCTGCCATAGATATGAAAAATGTGCTTATTGAAATAACAGACGGAACCACTGATGTTACCCTAAATTTCACAGCGAATACTATTCGAGTCCTTGGTGGTGTAGTAGGTAATACCACAATAACAGGGAACGGAACCGAATTCACTGCGATACTTCTTAGAGATATGCCTCCGCAGAACTGGAACTCCCAGTATGTGATGACACAGGGAGATGTTGTGAAGCTTGTGATAAACGCTACTGCTGTAGGTCTGGATCTCACACCACAGTCTCAGGTGACTTTGCAGATTATACCCAAACATGGTGTACCGACATATGCTGCATTCATGGTTCCTGCAACACTGACAACCAAGTACGTGGACCTCTACTGATGTTTCCATTTATTTTCTTTAATTTCAGCGCACAGCGTACAGTGATTATCCCCTGAAATTCAAGGAGGTGATAAAAATGGCAGGGTTGTTTAAAAAGAAAAAAAAGGAGAGAAAAAAGAAGATTCAGGATACCAAAGAAATTCAGAGCATCACTGAAGACACCGGCATCGTTTCAGCTGAGAGCGAAGGACTTTCGGAGACGATAATTGGCGAAGGAGATATCCAGAGTATACTTGGAGATGTACTCAAGGGAACGGGCATCGATGATATATCTGAAAAACTTGATGACATAACGCGCAAACTTGATGAGTTCCAGGCAAAACTTGAGCGCCATGATTCACTGATTAGCTCTCTCCAAAATGAAATGAACGAGATACGCAAGGTCAACGAGGAGATTCAGGATAACATAAAAAGACTGCTGGATATATACGAAGTCGTCTCACAGAAGATCAATCCATTCATAGATATGAACGACAAATCCGAGAGATTACCACCGGAGATTGAGAGCGTAATACCTGTTGAGAATCAGTCAAAAACATCTTCGGAACCAGCGGTTTACGAAGAATCTTACATAGAAAATATAAAAGTAGAGCCCCAGAAAACGATTCAGGAGCATATTACAGAGAGAGAGCATACGAAAAACGCTCGTCCATCCGGGACGCCTATACTGAAACACATAAAAAAAGACTACTATACCATCGTGCTTCTGATGCGATGGATAGAGTTCCTCTTTGAAAGAGTGAAGAGAGACAAAATAACACTACTGCTTGACTACTATGTGGACATCGGCTGGATCAGCAAAGAAGTTAAATCTGAGATAATGGCATACGCTCGCGGAGAGGTACAGGATGTCACCGCATATTTCCCAGAAGAGGAAATAGAGGCTGAGATTGAAACTCCCGGCGGCACAATAAAAGCACCAAATCCAAAACTGTACAAGAAAGTTGATGACTGGCGCCTCAGCGCAGAGGATCATCTGAAATCTCTGCTGTTCATAATGAAAATAGCCGGCATGGAAGTTAATAAAGATCGATTAAACTCCCTAGAACAGGAAATTGAAAAGTTCAAAAAATCCCTGTGGGAATACCACGGGGTGTAACCCTTTCCAATATTTTTTGAAGCATAGGAGGTATTCAAATATTTGGATATATTGACATTGCTGGATATGTATGTCCAGTTCACACGGTAAATTTCCACCCAGTCCGAATCATCTTCTGTGGCGTTTCGGAATATAAGTTCAAACGGCTCCTGTTTAAATTTAGCATAGCTTTCAGGAGTCATTATCACGGGAGGCTGTAAAGGATTCTGCGATTCATTATATCCGTACACACCTATATTGTACATATCTGCGCTTATAAGCACATAACCAATTATGGGATATGTGCCGTTCAACCCCGCGAGTTCCCATAGGCAGTCCTTCCAGTCCGTGGCGTTCCATATTTTATAGTCATATTCAAAGCTGGAATTGAATCCATGCGCAGCCAGCAAGGTACCCATTTTATGATCCGTCGCAACCGTGTAATTTCTGTTTCCAAATTCAATGAGCCACTGAACACCGCTCATAGCGACAGGAGATATACCTTGAACGCGGGGATGCTCTATTTCGTTCATAAACGGAAACGCCATAACAGCGGTCATCAGCACGATGAATATTATCACTGATGAGAAAAGAATCTGCATATTCTTGCCCAGCGGAACAACTATCTCATAATCTATAGGCTCTCTCACAGGTTTACTGCTGGGTTTAGGTATCATCGCATGTGCACCAAGCTCCTGAGGCAGATGATGCATCATAATATAAAACGGTGCCTCAAGGGTCACCTTTATTCTCTTCTTGATTGATATCTTTTTAAATGCATCCACCCTGAGCACTTCACGTATTCCAAGTGCAGCCACGATGGATAGTGGTTCCATCAGATATTCAATATGTCTCCAAGGTTCCAGAGATTTCCATGTTATCACTGCCACTACTAGAGAAAATGTCAGTGCAGCTATCCAGCCACCGAGTACGAACAGCACACGGTCGTTTTTGTACAGTCTGCTCAATCCGACTCCTATAAAGCCAATCGTGAGCATAAACGGAATTGAATAAATGATGGATACAAATGGAATATCGTATCCCTTCAAGCCAACAACAGCCAGAAATATCAAAAACAGTATACCAAGAGAGAGTGAGACGGCAAAAAAGTATCTTATTTTTATACTATTAAGAAAATTTTCTATCTTTCTGCTGCGATGAAGATTCACCTTGAGAGAAAAAATTAACAGTGCAGCAATGCCCACGAAAAACAGCATTATTTCTACATACCACGGGATAAGAAAATGGAACGGTGCTTCCATAAAACCTATCATTCCGGGAACACGAAGCAGCCAGTATGAGAAAACCGTGCCGCTGTAAAACGCGATGAAAATGAAATTTCCTATTGTTTTTGCCTTATCCACCCTTGAAAACAGACCGAGAAACATGGATATGCCGGTAATGGAAATTATGAACATATAGGTGGTCAGATGATGCGAGAGAAGTAGAGCTATTGAAAAGGGTACCAGATAAAAAATGTACTTTCTATCACGCTGCCATTTTATGAAAAAGTACATGGAGCAGAGCATAAAAAAGTGGCCTATTGTCAGAAAGTAGGGCATGGAAGTCTGATAAACATGTATCGGGTTTATTGCCAGCAGAGTTGCTGCAAGAAGTGATGTGCCTCTCTTTTTCGTGAGTTCGTAAGATATGAAATACAGCGGTATCACCGTCAAGCCGCCGATTATTGGCGGCACCTTTAAAAGAAGTTCCTGAGGAGACAGCCCTGTGAGAATATGCGCTATCAGAATTATAGTGTAAAGCATTGGGAAAGAGCCGTAGCCCGAAGAGCCCCAGACTGCGGGATACTCGTAAAAAGGATTCCTTTTTTCAAGAAACTCTATGGTTATTGAATAATAAACACCAAAATCGTTGCCCCACGCGGAGTAGATCCATGCGGGTATGGAGCGTATGAGGACTGCTATAAGTGTCACTATCGAAAGCTGAAACCTCCAGTCACGCAGCAGGGCTTTTATATCCATTTAGCATTGCATTAACGGGCTAATATTTTAAAGTTTTGGATTTCTGAACATAAAAAATTAAAGAGATTCGAGAACTTTTTCAAGCACCTGAGTTTTAAGTTCTTCTATATTTCTCAATATTTTTTCAGCCTCATCCTTAGTCGCATTCACATAATTCTCATCCGAGATTCCTCCGAGGTTTATGAGCACATTGAGATACGCCCCGTAAGCTGCCGTGTAAGCTGTCAGCGCCGCAACACCCGCATCGCTGATTGCATTTTTATTGCCCTTTTCAGCAAGGTGCAAGGCCAGTTCCATCAGTTCAGGTGTGAGCCGGAGCGTTTTTAGAGGTACCTCAATAGCATGCTTGGTTGCTCGCTCAATCTCCATAGCCCTTATTTTCTTCTCTTCCTCTGTTTTCTTGGGCAATTTCATCGCCAGCATAACCTGGTCAAAAGCTTCGGTCTCTTTATCCACAAGTGTTAGGAATTCATCCTTCAATTCCTGTGCTTTCCTTCCAATATCAAGCATTTCGTCCCATACATCAGAGTACTTTTTCTTACCGTAAGTCAGGTTGGATACCATCGATGCCAGCGCTCCCGACAGTGCACCGTTTAAAGCGGCGACGCTTCCGCCACCGGGTGCCGGCGAATCTCGGGACAGCTCATTTACAAAATCGTTGATTTTCATATCAATCAATTTTTTGCGTTTCTGCATTTTTTCAATCTTATACTCAATAATTTTTTCAGTGGGATCGAAAGGAGCAACATCGTTCAATCCGAGAGAGATTATCGCCTCGTGAACTATATCTTCTTCCGGCACAGCGTCGCTTTTACCCATTTTTCTGAGAAAATGTCTGCCAGCGTCCAGTATAGCTTCAAGAGGTACCAGACCAACTATCTCGCTACCTGTGACCCTCGCACCTATCTTGGCAGCTTCCTCTTCGCAGGTTTCAAAAACTTTCCATAGAGGAGTTTCATGGAAATTGGTCAGATTTATGGATATCTGCGCCCTGCGGTACTCATCTATGTACCAGCCAATGGCCTTCAC
>WAOZ01000212.1 GCA_015520975.1 DHVE2 group archaeon
GTATTTCATCAAGGTTAATACCGATTATCTGATGAAATCATCGGACAACACGGAGATAATGAAAAAATTGAGCAATATAGAATACAAAGCGTATGATACTCTTTACGCAGACGGTGCCGTAGTAGTAAACAGCGCGATTATAGTCGAACCAGTGACATCAATTTTTATGTTGATTATGGGAATAATGTTCTCTTTGCCAGTAATCATTATGGGTGTTTATCTCACCAAGGTGGGTATAGAGATAGAACTCAATGAAAGAAGAAGGGAGTTTGGGATACTCAGGATAAGGGGAGCGTCAAGATTTCATCGTTTCAAATTCGTGCTAATAGAAGGAGTAATTTATGCAGTGATTGGCGGGCTCGTCGGATATGGGCTTGGAGAGTTTATAAGCGGTATATCAAACTCCCTATTTTTCCATCTGCCCTATTTCTACTATGATGTGGATATGTGGTATCCTGTAGGTGGTGTGATTACATCTTTGGTACTATTCTTCCTCGCGTTGTACTCTCCGTGGCAAAAGGTGAAAAATACCTCGATTCTTGAACTGATATCCCATTATTCCGAATCTCTTGAGCGTGTTGAATACAAACTTACAAAGGATCTTGTGCTTGCACTATTTTTCTGGGTTTATCTTCTCGGAGGACTTTATCTTATTCAGAATGCGAATTTTGAGGGGGGTTTGAATATTTTCACAATACTTGCCATAATCGTCATCTTTACATTCGGTCTGATGTTTCCCATAGTGCTTGTGGTATTGCCGCTTACTACATCCCGCCTCTTAACGTTAGGTACACAGAAGGTTTACGGTGTGATTGCAAACGCATTATCTAAAATATTCAAAGTTTCAGGGGATCTTGCAACGAGAAGTCTCAAACGCGCGCCCAAGCGCGCGGCATATCTAGC
Organism: DHVE2 group archaeon; assembly: GCA_015520975.1. GTDB lineage: Archaea > Thermoplasmatota > Thermoplasmata > Thermoplasmatales > Aciduliprofundaceae > S143-98. Next base: position 904 of record WAOZ01000212.1, read on the forward strand.
ATTCATACTGGCCTTCATACTGACACTGTCATCATTCATGTCCATAGCCCTCGACAGCGAGAACAGGATGATGTATCTTTCCAACATAGCATCCGTGGGCGGCGATTTCAAAATTTATGTAACTAACACGACAGAGTTGAAGCAATTACTATCCAACAAAACCCTTGTTGAATCAGTAGATTATGTTACAACTTATGAAACGAGCACATTCACGGTGGCGCTCACCGATTTTTCCAATTATTCAAAAACCGTATATGATTTACAGGAGTTCATAAAAGAAGGCACATTTGAAAAAGGAGGGATCGGCGTAACCTGGGAATATGCTAAATCTCATGGCGTATCTGTTGGAGATGTGATATATGTTCTTGATACAAGCAACACACCAAGGGCGCACCGAGTTTCCTTTATAGCATACAAATTCCCGGGTATAGATGCGGATGTAATTATCAACAACGAATCTATAGCCTTTTCAAATGCAATGGTGGCACTGGTAAAATCCACAAATCCAACTTTAATGAAAGAGCGACTGGATGATATGGATGCCAGCTACAAATACATTAAAAACAGCGAAGCCGGGGACTTTTTTGAGAAGATATCCGCTTTCATAGATACTATACTTGTATATTTGATAATACTGGGTGCAGCGGCGATTTTCGTGGTTCAGTACTCTTTGTATTTGAACCGTCGCGGCGAGATTGCACTTTACAAGGTTCGCGGGGCGAGAAACTATCATGTATCTTTCCTTCTTCTGGTTGAAGGGGGGACTGTGATAGTACTATCGCTCATAATAGGGCTAAGCACGGGCATCATTCTTGCATATGTGGTCATATCGTTACAGACAATCAATACCTATCTGCCGAGTATATTCACTCTTGGCGAGTATTTTGCGATGTCTACCATAGCTCTCGTAGGATTTTATTTCATAGCCCAGTACATTTTGTCGCTGATATTTTCGCGTGTTAAAGTTGATTATGTAATAAGAAGCATGGGAGGCGAGATGTGATGATAGAAGTGGAGAATCTTATAAAGGTGTACAGACGCGGAAAAATAGAAGTAATTGCGATAAGAGATGTGAGTGTGACGATCAAAAAAGGGGAATTTGCGTTGCTCATAGGTCCCAGCGGCTCTGGGAAAACCACATTTTTGCATTTGATAGGTGGTATCGACCGCCCAACGGCTGGAAAAATTGTAGTCAACGGAAAGAACATTGTGCATTTCAACGATGAAGAACTTACAGAATATCGGAGGAAAGATGTGGGGATGGTGTTCCAATTTTTCAATTTGCTTCCCATATTGACTGCCATTGAAAATGTCATGCTCCCTATGGAATTTGCCGGTGTGCCGAGGAGCGAGAGGAAAAAACGAGCCTTGGAACTTTTAAAAAAGGTGGGAATGGAGGATAGAAAAGACCACTATCCTGATGAGATGAGCGGTGGAGAGCAGCAGCGAGTTGCGATTGCGGTAGCTCTGGCAAACGATCCCCCGCTTATACTTGCCGATGAGCCCACAGGAGAGCTGGACACCGAGACAGGGTTGAAAATAATAGAGTTGTTCAAAGAACTGAACGCTGAAGGAGAAACGATAATAATCGCAACGCATGACCTCAGATTGAAAAAATATGCCACAAGAATCCTCGAGATACGGGATGGAAAAATTACCGGATAAAGGAATATACGCGCTATTCATCAGATGCAAAGGTGAAAAA
>WAOZ01000213.1 GCA_015520975.1 DHVE2 group archaeon
CTCCGTGGGTGAGGTAACCACGCTTCTAGCGATGGATGTGAGGTGATGCCTGTGAATTATTATGAAGAGATAAATCTCAAAACCTCTGGCGAGGTGGATATAATAGACATCACAGGTATGGTTCAGGCCATCGTGGAGCGTTCCGGAATAAAGAACGGCATAGCGCTTGTGTTCGTGATAGGCTCCACAGGCGCGATAACAACCATCGAATACGAGCCGGGACTGAAAAAAGATCTTCCAGAAGCGCTGGAGCGGCTGTTCCCTCGTTCAATTCCGTACGAACACGAAAAAACATGGCACGACGGCAATGGGCATTCCCATATCAGAGCATCGTTCCTGAAACCCGATTTGAGTGTTCCAGTGGTTGACGGAAAACTCGTGCTTGGGACATGGCAGCAAATAGTTTTCGTGGAGCTGGATGTTAGACCACGCCATAGAAGAGTAGCGGTTCAACTTGTGGGTGAGTGAATTATTTTTCTCAGTTCTTCAAGTTTTTTGTGGTCTATATTCAGCAAGATCAAAATCAGTTTTAGCCGCCACAGAGTGTTCCAGTCCATATCTCGGTTGAGATTTTCCAATTCGTGTACAGCAAGCTCATCGAGATACACGAGCATATCCACCATACCATCAAAATCTTTTATTGTGTATCCGAGTTGCTCCAGAGATGTTTTGATTATTTCGGTTCTCTTTTTGGCTATTTTCTTGGCCACATCGCTTTTTTCGTATGTTTCAGGCGCTAACAGTATGGTTTTTGCGGTTCTGCCATAAATTTTTTCTGGAACGTTATGAGTTTTCCTCTCTCCTGTGATTTTGACAAAACCCGCCTTTTCCAGTTTTTTAATGTGCCTGTATATTGTGGATACATCCTTATTTAAAATGGAGGCAATTTCGGAGATGGTCATATCTCTGAATCTTAACAAACGCAGGATTTTGGAACGGGTCTCTTCAATTATTATTTTGATTTTATCTGGATCATCCACAATTTCTATTTCTTTCATTAACTATTGCATAGGCTCAAATGATTTATAATTTTCCCCAAAACCGGCCAGATAATAATACACAAATGATGAAAGGTATCTGTTAGAGAATAGTTCTCTGAGTTTCCTTTTAAATGGAATCGTAACGAATTCGGTGTTTTTGTAAGAAACATCCATGAGTATGAGAGGTTCTGGTGGTGCTGTACCAAAATTATTTTTTCTTTTGAAAACCTCATCGCCAAAAGCATTTTTCTGATAATGGATCATTGCCGCAACGATTCTTCTTATGAGATTCCATACATAATTTTGAGCGTGGAAATCAATGCATATGATTTTTCCCATACGGGATACAGCTATTTCGTATATTTCCAGCGTGGTGTTTTTCCTCGCACGGGTAAAATACTTGAAATCGTGGAAACCCGTGAAAATTTCAGCAGCTTCCCGAAGTTTATCCAGATCATAACCGAAATCGTAAAGGTGGTATCTGTACCATCTTCTGTGTGCATGGCGCGGGTTAATGTTTGCATCTGAATACGCATAAAAATATATGTCATGGAGATGGGAGTTAAGCATCCCGATAACATCTGCGGGTTTTTTATCGGTGGAAATATGTATAACATTTCCAAGAGCACTGACGCCCCTATCGGTTCTGGAAGCGCTCCTTAATGTTTCAGCAATGTTCAGGGTTTTTAAAGCTTTGAGGATATCACCTTCCACCGTGGGCACATTCTGCTGTCTCTGATACCCGAAAAATTTAGTGCCGTCATATGCGAATTTAAGAAGCATACGGATGGGTATGAGCATATTGATTGATATGCTTTTCTCACAATTCAAAAATTATATCTATTCGCAAACCATTCAGCGTGTATGAAACCTCGGATACTTAAAGGTAGAGTGTGGATGGTCACAGATGGGAATGGGAATAGGATTGACAACATAGATACCGATATGATTTTCCACAACAAGTATCTGTACATCACGGATATAAAAGAGATGGGCAAGTATGCGTTTTCCAATTTAGAGGGCTGGGAGGATTTTCCGCAGAAAGCGAAGCCGGGTGATATACTCGTTGTGGGGCGGAACTTCGGCGCGGGGAGCTCGCGACAGCAGGCGGTGGATTGTTTCATCGCGCTGGGCATATCTTTGATAATAGGTGAAAGTTTCGGAGCCATTTACAAGAGAAATGTGATCAATTCAGGTTTGCCACTGATAGAGGCACCGGGCATATTTGAGAGCGGACTCAAAACGGGCGATGTAATCGAAGTGAACCTTGAAACAGGTGAGATTTTCCGTAATGGCAAGTTGATTTTCAGGGGCAAGCCCATGTCCTCCGTGGCACTTGATATATACGATGCCGGTGGGATATTTGAATACGGAAAGCGTTTAGAAAATGCGTAAATCTCACGCCTTTATCTCGCTATTTCTCGTATCGGTTGTATGGGGTGCAACATTTCCTTTAGTGAAAGAATCGCTGAATTATATAACGGCTTTCGGGTTTCTATCTCTCAGATTTTTGCTTGCGTTGGGCATCCTATCTGTATTTTTCATAAAAAATCTTCGTGCAGATAAAAACGAGATTAAAGCAGGAGTGATTCTCGGAATATTTCTTTTCCTTGGATATTTTTTCCAGACGCTGGGATTGAAATATACCACATCATCTCATTCGGGATTCATAACGGGACTCTATGTGGTGTTCACACCCATATTCGCTGTGGTATTGTTGAAAGAGCATTTGAATGTTAAAGTGATATCGGCAGTGATACTCGCACTCGTGGGTCTGTATTTTCTCTCGGGGATGAGCGGCTCTATAAATTTCGGTGATTTTCTTACTTTGATATGTGCGATAGCATACGCGGTTCAGGTTGTATTAGTTGCGAAATACAGCAGAATGCACAACCCCACAAATTTAACAATAATAGAACTGGCGATGGTGTTTTTGCTATCAACAGCGGGCTGGTCGGTTGAAGGGTTTCGGATGAATTTATCCCTTTTAATGGTCTTCGGTGTGATATTCACGGGAATATTCGCCACCGCCATAGGAATACTGGTTCAAACGCATGCGCAGAGGGTTATTGCATCGTCACATGCCGCGGTTATATACACCATAGAACCTGTGTTTGCCGGGATATTTTCGTACATATTTCTGAATGAAACTATGGGCTATTCTGGTATGGTGGGGGCGGGGCTCATTCTTCTTGGAATGCTTCTTGTAGCTTTTGATAGAGAGACGACAATGCCTCAGTAGCCTTAGCATGTATTGAAAAATCCGCGTAATCGTCAACAGGAGTTCTCTCGGGATTTATGTTAATCACAATCGCACCGTGCTGTTTCGCATACAGAGGGAGATATGCGGCTGGATAAACCTGCGCGGAGGTGCCTATTACCATCATAATATCACAGTTTTCAGCAACGTGAAACGCTTTTTCCAAATCATACACGGGCTCGCCGAACCACACAACATCGGGACGAAGCAGACTTCCGCATTCAGGACACTTTGGAGGTAAATCTTTAAGCGGGACATCTTCATTGATGTCTTTATAATTGCAGGATGTGCATCTGACTCTCCATATGTTTCCGTGAAGCTCTATAACATTTGTGCTACCCGCCCTGATGTGTAGCCCGTCTATATTCTGGGTGATGATCCAAACATTGTAATAATTTTCAAGTTTTGCAAGTACTGTATGGGCGGTATTTGGCACTGCTTTAAATATATTCTTTCTTCTTTCATCGTAAAATTTCCAAACGAGCACCGGATTTGTGTTAAAGCCATCTGGACTGGCAACCTCCTCCACACGGTACCCCTCCCATAATCCTCCAGAGCCCCTGAAAGTGGGTATCCCGCTCTCGGCGGATATACCTGCACCTGTAAATGCCACTATATTTTTAGCTTTCCTGAACTCTTTAACAAGGGCATTCGGGATCATATTTTTTCAAACCAATCTTTTGAATTTAAATTTTTCTTATGTGTGAGAAAAAGGACCAAATCACTTTGCATGCGTCGATGTCATTTGAGGTTCTGCCTATTATGCATTGCGGCAAATAATGGAATCCGCCTGGCCATGTGTGTCCTCCACCATCTATGCCGTAAAGTATTACCTGCATACTGGATGTGTTGTTTATATACACTCTTTTCCACACACGGGTACCATCGTTGGGATCAGTATCTGGCAAATATTCCTTTGATTTTACCGGTGTGCAATTATCTACCTGCGCCCAGAAACTGGCAGTTTCGCATACGCCGATAACCTGACCCAATTTTTTATCTCCAAAATGAATATATCCTCCATCCCACGGTACCAAGGGATCATTCATTCCGTTGATCATAAGCACTGAAATTGAGCCTCTGGGGGTTTCGTTATTATAGATATTCAAGGGTATAGATCCGGCCACCGGTGCTATTGCGGTGATTTTGTACGATATCTCATATGCCAGCCTGTAGCACATAAGCGCGCCGTTGGACATACCTGTCAAATAAACCCTATCTGGATCAACGCCGTACTTTTCAATCATGTAATCAATCAGTTTAGAGATGAATTTCACATCGTTGATATTCTCCCGCTGTGCATAGTATTCTTCAATATTTCTGCCATCGTTCCAGTGTCTTCCGATTCCGTTGGGATACACGACGATGAATCTATATTTATCTGAGAGTTTGTTAAATTCAAAGTTGGTGAGTTTTTCCATATCCCACGCGTTTCCTCCACCACCGTGAAGCGCTATTATCATAGGAATGGTGGCGTTATTTGTGTAATTTGCCGGGAGATGTATGAGAAAATCCCGCTGAAGTCCATCTACCGTTATATATTCATGGAGCACATCGTTGATAGCTAAAAACTTTGAATATATAATCAGGCCTGAAATTGTACCGCACACCGCAAGACCCGCGATAATCAGGACAGTTAATTTATCTACATTTTCCGCCATTAATATACATCTCCTCAAAATCATTTAAAAATGTTGTGGAAGATTTTTACATCACATTGGTGTGGATTCAAACCGAAAAATATATCCGTCTGTGGCGAATGCGATGTATTATGTCTAGCTACATATCCGAGATGGAGCCGTGGGAGAAAGTGAAAATAACCGCAGTAGTGAAGAAAAAGGAAAAATTTACAAATTACAGATACGGAAAACTTTTCATACTTGAATGCTCTGACAAAACGGGGGATGTGATGGTAAAATACTGGGGCAAGGATGATGAGCAAACAGAGAGATTGTATGAATCTCTTAAAGAGGGCGATGTTGTTGAGATCACCGGTGAGTACAGGGTTGAGGGGGATACTAAAAGACCCTATATTTCGGTGAATCCGCCTGAAGATTACATTATAAAAGTGGAGCATTACGATGCATCACAGTTCGTTCCCAAATCGGACAGAATAGATGATGTTATGAGAGAGATAATTGAAATTGTTGAGAGTGTGAAAAACCCTTATCTATCCACTCTGCTGAGCAAATTCTTTGGCGATGAGGATTTTGTGGAGAATTTTAAAATCACGCCGGGCTCGGCATATTCGGTATATGCATATATGGGTGGCCTAGCAGAGCATACTCTAAATGTAACCAAAGCGTGCAGGTATATGGCAAAATTGTATTCTTTAGATGTGGATTTACTCACCACCATAGGTCTTCTTCACGATATCGGAAAAGTTGAAACCTATCTGGTCGATACAACAATTCAAACAAAGGATAGGGGCAAATTTCTGGGCCACACAGTGATCGGATACAATATTGTTGAAGAGAAAATTAAGGAAATACCAGATTTTCCCTCTGATCTCAGGGATAAACTATTGCACGCAATAATCTCCCATCATTCACCTATTGTGGACAATGTGCCGCAGAGAATTCGAACCAGAGAGGCATATGTGCTTTTCTTTGTTAATATGCTTGATTTATCACTCAAAGAATTCACGCAGGAAGGTGGTGATGAAGAATGGATTTACTCGCGCAGAATGGGCAGGGAGATATATCTCGGATAAAGGTGACAGTGGAATTCAATTACGAATCGCGGGATATGGCGGAGAGCGTGTTTAAAAGCATAGAGGTAGATAACTATCACTTTGTTAAATGTGAAAGGGATGATAAAAAAATAATATGCTATGTGGAAGGAGAAAAAATAGCATCCGTACTTCATACGCTCGATGATCTCATCGCATGCGTCTGCCTCGCCGAAGAGGTCTATCGTAAAGCCTGATCTTTTTGCGGATGTATGTGAATGCGCTCGCGGCAAAGATTATTGCCAGCGCAAGGGGGATCAGATATAAAGCAGGTTCTTCGCCCGAAAAGATTATGGGAATGGATGCAAGAATATTGAACGATGAATGCATACCGACCGCGGTGAGATATCCTTTTTTCATGGAGCCTTTACCGGCTATTTTTGAGGAGGAATATCCAAAGCCCGTGATTGCTGTGGCACTGCCATGAAGAAGAGCGGAAGAAATGGATCTTATTATCGACACTGCAATCCAGGCGGCAACGCCGCCTTTTATAAGCGCTACAACTTCGTACAGTAGATTCTCCGTTGCAGCGAATCCGAATCCAGAAGAAGCTCCGTACACTATACCGTCTTCGATTTCATCTATGTATCTGTTTGATATTATTATCCCCAGAGCTTTGGTGGCTTCTTCAACGAAAGGCGCAATCACAGCGGCCAGGATTATCACATCGATGCTGTTTTTATGCTCTGCCAGTATTTCATACTGTCTGAAAAATCCAGTGTTCTGAGCGTAAAGCGTTGTGGCTATGAGTTCAAAAATGAATGCGAGTATGACTCCAAATGTGGCGCCCCATAAAAATGATTTCAGGACTGCGCGCCAGGGCTCTCTTTCATAGCGCTCTGTATTCCTTACAATTGCCATATATGCTAAAGAGGGCGCGAATGCTACGACGATTATTATGATAAGAAATATCAAACTCGACACGAAAATCATTAATGAACTATACTATTTTAGGTTTTTTGGTCGCGTTGGTGCAGAATGTCAAAATAATAGAGAACTAAATAAAAATGTGAATGATCTAACAACACGGAAAAGATGAAAATGTGCGAATTTTATTGATACTACGGATTGTCAAATAGAAAAGTGGCGGAGATAATTAATGAGATAAAGAAAGTACTCTGTAAGACTATTGACACGCTCATCTTTCTAAGGACAGTGCTTAAATTTTGTCCAAACAAACTTAAGAGCATACGGGCAGGAACTCTTGGTATACATTGGCTCTATAAAGACTTGGCGTACCCTATATACACTGTGCATTTGTAAGAGAAACGCTATGTCGAGCAATGACTCTTTTTATTCAAGCGCAGAATCAAAAAGATATAATCGCCGCTAACTTTCTAATTTTTCTCTCTACCGCTATCTTTTCTTTATGTTTCCACTTTTATTTCTATCAACAGCATTTTATTTGGCGATGCTGAACTTGACAGATCTTATGCTATAATTTCTGGTAAATAAAGATAGCAGGATTTGCATTCGCAACACAAAGAATATTTGTTTAAAAATAAAAAATATATTAAAAAATATTTAATAAATATTTATGTCGGCGGTGGCGGTGGTGGCATGTACGGCTGCTGAGGTTTGGGCTTCGGTCTGGCTACAATGTATATTATCAGCCCAATCAAACCCAAGAAAAACACAACCAAAAACCATACAATTGGGCTGTCAGATCCTCTTCTTTTCGCATCTTTGTACGCCCATATTGCCACTAGCAACCATATGATAAACCATACAATGGGCAATACAAGACACATCCCTGCCGCAAGGTATTCTATCTGCATGGGTAGATATTCAAACATCCTTCTTCACCTCCTTTGTTTTGTATAGCGGTGATATTTCTCATTCACCACCCTTTGTTGGTATATCTCCAACAAGGATATCTTTTATGATGTATATATTTTTTTTGGTATAAAGAGTCTAGTATGGAGTTTGGAGCCATTTTCTTACATGGAACATATAGAGGAATCATCTTTGCTAAATGGAAGAATAAGTCAAGCAAGTATTAAAATTAATTTGCAAAATAATTCTTGGTTGATTTGGTATTATACATTACCTTATTACAAATTACCTGAGTGAACACTGTTATATAGTTGATGATATTCGGCACGCCCCTATGTAACCGTATTCGCTATCCACCTTATCTTCCTGGCACTTAATTTTGCCACTCCCCTTAGCTCTATTGTTTTTTATTGGACTAAACGAGTAACGATAGTTGTGTGTTAACCACGATAGTGGCTATAACGATCGTCTTCAAGGTGAGTTTGATTTATCAGCGATCTAAATTAGTCTCAGTAATTCACCACTTCCCAATCTTGACGAAAATATAATATAGGTTCTTTTTAATATCATAATAGGTGAAAGATATGACATCAGTGGAAGAGCTTTCTGCAAGGGTGGCGAGATTAGAAGAGAAAGTAACACGCATGGAAATGGACCTGAGA
>WAOZ01000214.1 GCA_015520975.1 DHVE2 group archaeon
GTACTAACCGGTGCTTCCGCCGTCGTTGGAATATTCGCAGTGTATTTCCTTGTGAAAGATGCTAAAAAAGTGAACAAGCTGGATGAGAACATATATCGCTTAAAAGGGAAATATAAACATCTTGAACGCGAAATAAAGAAAAAACTTAAAAAGACACGTCAGAATCCGTGAAAGAGTCGCTCTCCAAGGATTGAAGGTAATGATTCCTCAGATATTTTCTTCGCAACCGTCTGCACATCGTATTCAACGCGAAATATTTCATAGCGTTGCTCTTCAAAATCTGCGATGCAGACCGATGCTCTCCAGTCTCCGTCTCTCGGCTGACCCACACTGCCGGGATTTAACACCACACCATTTTTAAATTGTTTGATAAAAGGTATATGGGTATGACCAAGTATGAGCACATCCACAGTATCATATTCCAACAGACTCTCATCCACCATATCTTCAAACACATAAAAATCCTCATCAAATGGTGCACCGTGATGCACCGCTATTTTCACCCCGTTTAACACAAGCACAGCATTATCCGATAATTTTTCAAGATACATCATATTTTCAGGAGTTAGCCTTTCACGCGTCCATCTGCCAGCTATCTCTGCATAGGTGTTGAATTTCCGAAAATCGTTATAGACGACTGCACGATCATGGTTCCCTCTTATGCACACATAAAAATGCTTTTTTGCAAATTCCACAACCTCGTTTGGATAAGGATTGTATCCAACAAGGTCTCCGGCACAGATTATTCCATCGATTTCAAACTCCTTGAGTTTTTCCATAACCGCCGTAAGCGCGGGTAAATTACCGTGAATATCTGAGAGAATTGCATACATAAAAAACAAAATTATGAAAAGTTTTTTAAACATTGCGCTATTTGGAGCATCTGGTGAATGATATGACCGATTTATATAACTATGATCTGCTGCTCAAACGGGTGAGGGCCGCTATACCGGAAAATGTGGCGACACGCGATAGATTCGAGGTACCATCAGTAGAGGTACTTCACGAAGGTAAAAATACAATACTTCGCAATTTTATGGATATCGTTAAGAAAATAGATCGCGATCCTTCGCACCTTTACAAATATCTTATGAGAGAACTGGGAACCGCTGGGAATATTCAGGGAGACAGGCTCATTCTGAAAGGTCGTGTGTCCCCGAGCCTTATTCAAAGAAGGATTGACAATTATATAAAGACATATGTGATATGCTACGAATGCGGTTCACCGGATACAGAACTTAGAAAAGAAGGCAGAATCGAAATGCTCGTATGCAAAGCCTGCGGTGCTATGCGACCTGTGCATGCCCGTATAGATGTCCGTATGGGTCGCATCGTGCTGGAAGAAGGCAAGGTTTACGAAATTGAGATAACCGATCTAAGCAGAGATGGCGATGGTATCGGAAGATACGGCGAATATACTATTTATGTCCCCGGTGCCCGGAAAGGAGAGAAGGTAAAGGTTAAAATATTAAAAGTCAAGAAAAATGTCGCTTTTGGAAGAAAAGTGAACTGAAAATGAATGTTGTACTGGATGCGAACGCGCTGGTGATGCCGTTTCAGTACCGCATCAATATCGATATAGAGTTGAAAAGGCTTCTGGGTGATGTGGATATATATGTGCCAGAATGCGTGATTGGCGAACTCAAGAAATTATCAGAGAGAAGAAGAGAGGGGAAAATGGCGCTTCAACTGGCGAATAAATACCGCACAGTAAAAACTTCGGGGAGGGGAGATAAGGGAGTTCTGGAAGCTGCAAAAAAGCTTAATGCATATGTTGTAACCAACGATAAAGAATTTATAAAACAACTTATAAAGGAAGGTATCAGAGTAATTTATATGAAGCAGAATCATCTGGTGATGCGTGATGATTGACCCATGTCTTGTAATTGCACTGAAGATCCTAGCACTTAAAAATGCCCATAAAGAATTTGTGGAGATCAACACTACGAAATTAGGAAACGAACTAGGGATAAGTCAACAGAGCGCATCAAGGAGATTGAAGATTTTGAACGAGCAGGGTTTTATAGAGGAAAAGAGAATCGGGAAAAAAATATATGTTAAGATAACGAGAAAGGGCTTGGATCTTCTGAAAAAAGAAGCCGTGGATTACAGAAAAATATTTGATATAGGTAAATACATAACAATAAACGGCGAAGTTGTGAGCGGGATTGGAGAAGGAAAATATTACATAACGAAAAAAGGCTACTATGACCAGATTAAGGAGAAACTGTATTTTGAGCCGTTCCCCGGTACTCTGAATGTTCGAGTGTACGCACGGGATATGGAC
>WAOZ01000215.1 GCA_015520975.1 DHVE2 group archaeon
ACAGACGTTTTGTGATTATGGCGCGTGGCTAATGTTGTCCACAACCTTTTTATACCTTACCCCTTTACCTTAATTAAATATAATTAACGAGGTGAGATGAATGGCAGACGAAAAGGAAAAGAAATTTACGACGGTGTCCATACCGACACCTCTGTTCAAGAAAATAGAAGAAAGAATAAAGGGAACGGGCTTTACAAGTGTGAGCAGTTATGTGACCTATGTTCTCAGAGAGATAATCGCCGAGGATGAGAAGGATGAGGAACCTTTCAGCAAAGAGGACGAAGAGAGAGTTAAAGAGAGACTGAGGGCGCTGGGATATCTGGACTGAGGTGATTTTCGTGAACAGTCCGCACGGTGGAAAACTTATAGAGAGAGTTGATTTTAGCGAAAGAAAAAAAGAAGAAGCAAGGGAAATGCCTCATAAGGAAATAACTCTTGACGATGCCCGTGATATCGCGAATATAGCGCACGGAGTGTTCTCGCCCCTCGAGGGATACATGACCCGTGAGGATTTTCTCAATGTGCTTGAAGAAGGGCGATTATCCAATGATTTGCCCTGGACTATACCCGTGGTGATGGATGTCGATAAGCAGGAAATTGAGGAAATTCTGGAAGGGGATGAAATCGCGCTGTTTTACGAGGGCAAACCGCTGGCCATACTGGAGGTTGAAGAGATTTACCCGTACGATAAAAAAGAGTATGCCCAGAAAGTGTTCGGAACCACAAGCATAGAGCATCCAGGCGTTGCAAGAATAATGGAGAAGAACGAGCATCTAGTTGGTGGAAAGATAACCCTTCTGGAAGATCCGCCGACCAGATTCCCTAAATATCGTCTGTGGCCGAAAGAAACCCGCGTCCTTTTCAAGGAGATGGGATGGAAAACCATAGTGGGGTTCCAGACCAGAAATGCGCCGCATGTGGGGCATGAATATGTTCAGAAAACCGCGCTCACATTCGTGGACGGGTTGTTCATAAATCCGCTTATTGGAAAGAAGAAAAAGGGCGATTTCAAGGATGAGGTCATAATAAAAGCGTATGAGGCCCTTTTCGAGCATTATTATCCGAAAAATTCTGCAACTCTGGCGATACTGGAAACGGAGATGAGATATGCGGGACCCAGAGAGGCTATTTTCCATGCAATAATGAGAAAGAATTTCGGCTGCACGCACTTTATAGTGGGTAGAGACCACGCAGGTGTTGGAAACTTCTATGGACCTTACGATGCACAGGAAATATTCTACGATTATCCTGACCTTGGCATCACACCGTTCTTCTTCCGCTCGTTCTTCTACTGCAAAAAATGCGGTAGCGTTGTGAACGATAAAATATGTCCGCACAGTGATGATGAGCATATCAATTTCTCAGGAACCAAGATTAGAAAGATGCTGATAGAGGGAAAGAGACCACCAGAACTGATGATGCGTCTGGAAGTTGCCGATGCTATTCTCGAATTTGAGAATCCTTTCGTGGAGTGAAGGGTCATGATACTTCATCACTGGGACGCAGATGGCATATGCTCAGCAGCGATGTACATCAAAATCAATGGCTCTGATACTTTATTCACTCCCAAACTTGGCAATTTTTTCATAGATGATGAGGATCTTGCTATTCTGAGAAACCATAGCCAAATAACAATACTCGATATGAATCTGCCGGATGTGGATAAACTGTGTTCCTTCGCCAAGATTCGCATCTATGACCATCACCGCACCACACGAGTCGAATGCGCGGAGGAGCATTACAATCCTTATCTGTGGGGTGAAAGATTTCCGTCCACGACTACGGTTCTGGCCAGGCGATTCTCGTACAGTGCCGACTACCTCGTGGCGATTGGAATAGTGGGTGATATGGGTCCAGCAGCGAAAAACATACCTGAATGGGCTCTTATCGAAAATCTAATAAAAAATGGCATATCCTATGATTCCCTTGTCAAGGCTGCGGAGCTGCTCGACTCATCCTATAAGATTGGGAAAAGGGAGGAAGTAATAGAAAATGTGTACCTTGCATTGCAGGGACTGGATGATATTCTCCACGCGGAGCATCTGTGGCGGAATCTAGATACGATTCAAAAAGAGGTGCAGCGCTGGGTTGAACTCGCCGATGACAGGGGCAAATTTTTCTATCTCAAAATGAACACCGAAATGAACATAATATCCGCAGTGACCCGCAAACTCGCATGGGACGGTGGCAAAACGGCGATTGTCGTGAATACCAAACCGGATAGGGATGAATTTTACATACGCTCACCCGATTCTGAATTTGATGCCACACCATTCATAGAGGAGGCGAAGAAGAGAGGATACAGGGCGGGTGGCAAAAAAGAGGTTATGGGTGCAATACTGCCCAAAGGAGAAGGTGAGAAATTTGCAAACTATATTATGGAGGTTTTAAAATGAGAGTATTTGTGATTGGACTGGACTGCGCAGAGCCCACGCTGGTATTTGAGAAATTTAAAGATGACATTCCAAATCTGAGGAAATTGTACGAGAACGGATTGCATGGTACTATGAGAAGCACGACACCGCCCATAACCATACCTGCATGGATGGTTATGGCTACCAGCAAAAACCCGGGTAAACTTGGACTTTACGGATTCAGACACAGGAAGAACTATTCATACGAGGATATATGGATCGCAAATTCGTTAAAAATCAAGGAGAAAACTGTATGGGATATTGCGGGAGAAAACGGATTGAAAAGCATAATCATAGGCTTTCCGCCCACATATCCACCGAAGCCCATAAACGGATTTATGATCACCGATTTCATAACTCCCGGAATAGACAGTGAATGGACCTATCCAAAGCATCTGAAAGATGAGATACTGATGTATTTCGACGATTATATTTTCGATGTTGTGTTTAGAACCGATAAAAAAGATGAGGTTATCAAGGAACTTTACAAAATGACCGAAATAAGGTTCGATGTGATCAACCACTTTCTTGAAAATGTCAGGGAATGGTCTCTGTTCTGGTTCGTTGAGATTGGAGTTGACAGGGTGCACCATGCGTTCTGGAAATACATGGATGAGAATCATCATCTTTACCCTGGCAGGGGAAACAAATACGAGAATGTTATTCGGGATTATTACCGATACATAGACAGAAGAATCGGTGAAATACTCAAAAAGCTGCCAGAGGATACCGTGGTGATTGTTGTATCCGATCACGGAGCAAAGAGAATGAAAGGTTCGTTCTGCATAAACGAGTGGCTCATAGAGCAGGGCTATCTGAAACTCAAAAAATATCCCGATGAGGTCGTTGATCTGACCAAAGCAGAGGTGGACTGGGCGAACACCATCGCCTGGGGCTGGGGCGGATACTACGCGCGCATATTTTTGAATGTGAAGGGTAGAGAGAGGATGGGCGTCGTGGAGCCTGATGAATATGAAGATGTTCGTGACGAAATCACACGAAAAATCAAAGAGATACGGGGGCCAAACGGCGAAGAATGGAACACACTGGTACTCAAACCCGAAGAAGTCTATCCAGAACTGAACGGCGATCCGCCAGATTTAATGGTGTTTCTGGATGACCTTTATTGGCGCTCTGCTGGAACCATCGGATGGAAGAAAAAGTATCTTGAAGAGAACGATAAAGGTCCCGACGATGCGGTGCATAACTGGGACGGCATCTTCATAATCTCCGGACCGGGCGTGGAAAAGGGAAAGAGACATATTGATATTCGGGACATTGCGCCGACGATACTGCACTTTCTCGGGCTTGAAATACCAGATGATATGGAAGGTAATGTTGTGAGGTGATGAAAAATGAAAGGAGCGACAATATGGTTTACCGGATTGCCGTGTAGCGGTAAAACGACCGTTGCGGATAGGGTGTACAGCATACTTAAAGAAAAGGGTTATAAAGTTGAGCGATTGGATGGTGATATAATAAGAAAGAGTCCGATTTCCAGAGATCTGGGTTTCAGCAAAGAGGACAGACGAAAAAATCTTGAAAGAGTGGCATTCATAGCCAAACTCTTATCGAGGAACGATGTTATAGTGCTTGCAACTTTCGTATCGCCGTACAACGATATTCGCAGGGATATAAGGGACATCATAGGCGCTGAGCGTTTCCATCTCGTATGGGCGAAATGCCCTGTGGAGGTGTGCATCCAGCGCGATGTTAAGGGAATGTACAAAAAAGCCCTTGCGGGAGAGATAAAGAATTTCACAGGAGTGGACGATCCGTTCGAAGAGCCCACTGATCCTCCTGCAAATCTTGTACTTGAGACCGATAAGGAGAGTGTGGAGGAAAGCGTTGAAAAGGTGCTTGAGTATATGAGGAGGCACGGAATAATTGAATAGAAAAAACTACATCTCTCTTATTTTTGCGTTGTCTGTTTTGATAGTTTTCTATTTCATTCCAACTCCGTCGGGATTGAGTTACGCTGGGAAGATGATGATCGGCGTTCTGATATTTGGCGCGATACTGTTTGTAACGGAGGCAATACCGCTGGGTATGGCGGGACTTACTGTGATGATAGTGCCTGTGATTTTGGGCATAACGGATAGCACCACGGTGTTCCATCTTTTTGGGAATAAAGCTGTATTTTTCCTCATAGGTGCGTTTATAATTGCTGCCGGATTTCAGAAAAGCGGATTGCATAAGAGAGTGGCGGTTAAGATAATCAATCATTTCGGAAACAGACCCTCAAAGTATCTGTTTGGAATTATTGTTATTGGGGCCTCACTATCTCTCGTCATGTCGCAGCACGGTGTGGTTGCACTTCTTCTGCCTATCGTTGCTTATTCATTAATGTACACTCCTCCAAACAGCAATATACGGAAGGGGGGGATGATCGCACTGACTTACGGATGCTCCGTTGGAAGCATAGGCACGCTTTTAGGATGTGGCAGAAATCCATATACAGTTGCATTTCTTCAGCAAACAGCGGGTATTAACATAACATTCACTCAGTGGATTATGCTTGCTTTACCCGTGGTTTTGATTATGATTCCTCTCACATGGTTCTGGATTACCCGCATATTTCCACCGGAAAATGAAATTGAAATCAGGGCACCATCTGTAGAGAGAGAAATGTCCAAATCTGAACTAAAAGTCGCAGTTATCCTCATAATCACGATAATTGTTCTCGTGTTCGGCAGAGATTTTGATGTGGCGGTGGTTGTTATCGGCGGGGCTATCGCAATGTTCATAAGCGGAGTTCTCGAATGGAAAGATGTGGAGCGAACTATTCCGTGGGGTGTTATATTGCTCTACGGAGGCGCCATAACTATGAGCGAGGGGCTTCAGAGTACTGGGGCATCGCTCTGGATAGCATCCAATCTTGTGAATATAATCGGTAAAAATCCTCAGGTGGTTCTGTTTGTTATGATAGTGACCACCATGCTTCTCACGGAGTTTATGAGCAATACTGCCGCCGTGGCGCTTATGCTACCAATAGGTGCGGGTCTTGCATCGGTCATACCGGGTTTGAATATAGTGGTGGTTTCTGTGGCGATTGCGCTCTCGGGAGGTTTCGCGTTTCTGTTCATCATTGGCACGCCCGGGAACCTCATAACATACACGACGGGTTTTTACAAAACTAAAGATCTTTTTAAGGTTGGTGTATTTATGTTTGTGAGCGGTGTTGTGGTGATATACGGTGTTGCCAACACGCTTTGGCATCTACTGGGAGTGTGGTGAAATATGAAAGCATTGGTACCTGTACATCAAGAGATGTTTCCCGAAAACTCGCTCAAACGCGCGCCGGAGATATGTGATGCTGTAGAACTGCTTTACATAGTGGACAAAAAACTCATAGATAAAGTTCTTGCAGAATCCTCATACATCCTGCCCACCTATGCACTTGAGGAACTGAAGGAATTTGTGGTGAACACGCAGAAGATGGAAGCGGAAACACTTTGCAAAGAATTAAATGAGAGAATCACTGCGGAACTGCATTTCGAAATAGGGAATTACATCCGTATTCTGCTCGAATATACCGAGAAGGTTGCACCAGATGTTGTGATGATGGATCATTTCACACGCGCAGTTCTGAATACGAAAGTACCTGTATGGATAGACAGGGGCGTGAAAATCAAAGCATGCACATATGTGGTCACATCTCTTTTAAAAATCAACACACTCAGGGAGCATATATTATTTCTCAAAGATCTGTGCGCCCGATTAAATGCCGAATTTTACATACACTACGCTTCGGAAGATTCTGAGGGGAAAAAGGTACTGGCGCCTCTTGGGGAGGTAGTCTCAAAGCCCAGAGGCGAATTGATTGCGTATCAGAAAGATGGATTCAGAAAACCACCTTCGGAAAAGAATTTTATAATACTCTGAACCGTAAAAATAATTATGACAATACACATACTCTTTTTTATGGCAGAAACATACAAACTCATCGGCAAAGTGATTCTTGGCAGAAATGTGAAGATAGGCGATTTTGCAGTTATAGGAATACTGCCACGGGGATATGAAAAGGGTGAAATTGAGACCGTGATAGGTGACGATTCCACTATACGCTCTCACACGAGCATTTACGCTGGAAATCGCATCGGTAAAAATTTTCAAACTGGACATGGCACACGGATACGGGAGTTCAACGAGATTGGTGATAATGTGAGTATTGGCACGAATTCCGTGATCGAATTCAAAGTTAAAATAGAAGATAATGTGAGGATACACTCCCAGGCTTTCATTCCTGAATACTGCGTGATCAAAAAGAACGCCTGGATAGGTCCCCGTGTTGTGCTTACCAATGCCAAATACCCCAGATATCCCGGAGTGAAAGAGCATCTTGAGGGGGTTATAGTGGGCGAAAACGCTAAAATAGGTGCTAATGCGACTATTCTTCCGGGAGTGAAAATCGGAAAGAACGCACTTGTCGGTGCGGGTGCCGTGGTCACTAAAGATGTTCCAGATAATGCGGTGGTTGCTGGAAATCCTGCGAAAATAATTAAATGGGCAGACGAGATATCCTACTGAGGTGAATTGCATGAAATACAACTTGGTGGAAATGTTCGTAAATGACGAAATTAAAGAAGCGGCGTTAAGAGTTTTGGAATCAAAAAGATATATAAAGGGTCCTGAGACAAAATCTTTTGAAAAGGAATTTGCTGAGTATGTGGGCGCAAAAAAAGCGGTGACAACAAGTTCTGGAACTACAGCACTCTGGCTCATATATGATGCGCTGGGTATAAAAGACGGTGCGGAGTTCATAGCGCCATCTCACACATTCATAGCCACCGTGACACCGGCAATGCATATGGGCGCCAGACCGGTATTTGTGGATGTTGACGAAAAAACATACACCCTTGATGTGGATGAGGTGAGAAAGAAAATCACACCCAAGACCAAAGCAATAGTTGCCGTGCATCTTTACGGGCATCCCGCCGATATAAAACCTCTGAAGGAAATCGCGGAAGAGCACGGGCTTTATCTGATAGAGGATTGCGCGCAGGCGCACGGAGCGCTTTATGAAGGTAAAAAGGTTGGTACATTCGGAGATGCAGCGGCATTTTCTTTCTTCCCGTCTAAAGTTATGACCGTTGCGGGTGATGGGGGCATGGTTGTCACGAACAACGAAGAGATTGGGGAGAAAATACAGATTCTTCACGATCAGGGCAGAAGGGAGAAATACACACACGAATATCTCGGATACAATTTCCGTATGAGTGAGATTCTCGCCGCAGTTGGCAGGGTACAGCTGAGACATCTTGAGGAATGGATCAGACGAAGAAACGAAATTGCGAAACTGTATTCAGAAATGCTTCATGATGTTGTTAAAGTTCCGGAAGTTATGCCGGGTGCAAGGCATGTTTATTATGTGTACACCATTCGTGCGAAAAATCGGGATGTGTTTCGTGAGTATCTTGCGAAGAACGATATTGCAACGGGACTTTATTATCCTATACCTGTGCATCTGCAGCCTGCGATAAAACAGCATATATCTCCGCAGCCGCTACCGATCACAGAGAAAATAGTGAAAGAGATAGTATCCATTCCGATGCATCCGCAGCTCAGCGATGAGGATGTTGAACACATAGCGAATAAAATTGTTGAATTTTACAGGTGATGCATTATGAAAGTGGCTCTGATAGGCACCGGATACTGGGGAAGGAATCACGCAAAGGTATGGAGAGAACTCAGAGATGAAAAACTGATAGATGATGTTGTGCTCTGTGATATAAATGAGGAAGTTGTAAAACCTCTGGCGAAAGATTTTGGATTTGATTACACAACGGATCCCCGGGATGTGATGAAAAGGGAAGACATCGATGCGGTGGATATAGCTTCGTCCACGCCGACGCATTACACCCTTGCAAAAAATGCAATACAGCACGGGAAACATGTGCTTGTTGAGAAGCCCATGGCTGAGAACAGCGAAGAGTGCCGAGAGCTGATATCTATTGCTGAAAAAGAGGACAGAATCCTCATGGTTGGACACATTTTCAGATACCAT
>WAOZ01000216.1 GCA_015520975.1 DHVE2 group archaeon
ACCACAATTTGTAAATCATCTGATAAAATACTTCCACTGGAACCGGTGCTTCGGGTGAAATATTGGTAACAGATTGGTCATCACAATAGTTTCAAAAAAATGTATTATACGCAATCATTTTAATGGGAATTATGCAGGTTGAGAAAGTTATTGAGGGTTATGTTAACAATGAGGACTGGCGGGTGCGGGAGAACAGCAATACGGGCTATTCATTTTCGGGGCTTATGCTTCATGTGGCCGGCCATGCGATTGCAGAATACACTCTGGAGCACATATATACTCAGGAAATAGCTGATGCACACAGAAAAGGGTATTTTCACATTCATGATTTGTCTTTCGGAATTATACCTTACTGTGCGGGCTGGTCTCTCAAAGATTTGCTCCTGAAGGGATTCGGTGGTGTACCTGGTAAAATAAATGCCAGACCCGCAAAGCACCTTGACACAGCGGTGGCGCAGATGATTAATTTCCTTGGCACAATGCAGATGGAATTTGCAGGGGCGCAGGCTTTCAGCAGTGTTGATACATATCTGGCGCCGTTCGTGAAGAGGGACAGACTATCTTACCGCAAGGTGAAACAGAATATGCAGAGACTGATATACGGGCTGAACATACCATCAAGGTGGGGCTCACAGACACCGTTTACAAATTTCACATTTGACCTTGTGCCGCCGGAGGATCTGGCATCGCAGCACGCTATTGTGGGTGGAAAAATTCTCAACGCTACATACGATGAATTTCAGAATGAGATGGATATGCTTAACAGAGCGTTTATGGAAATTATGATGGAAGGAGATGCCAACGGAAGAATTTTCACATTCCCTATCCCCACATATAATCTTCTTCCTGATTTTGACTGGGATAGTGAAATCGCAGATTTGCTTTTCGACATGACTGCAAAATACGGGATACCTTATTTTCAGAATTACATAGGCAGTGATCTGGATCCAAGGAGCATTAGAGCCATGTGCTGTCGGCTTCAACTGGATCTAAATGAATTGAAAAGCAGGGGCAACGGTTTATTTGGATCGGGAGAGATGACGGGTTCCATAGGCGTGGTAACCATAAATCTCAACAGATTGGGCTATGAAGCCAGAGATGAGGATGAGTTCTTTGAAAAGCTGAGGCATTACATGGATCTTGCCAAGGAGAGTCTCGAAATAAAAAGGAGAATCATACAGGAAAACATGCGAAAGGGCCTTTTGCCTTTCACCAAAGTTTATCTTGGGCATTTCAACAATCATTTCTCAACTATCGGGTTGATTGGAATGCACGAAGCCCTCATGAACCTTTTTGGCATAGGTATATACGACATAGAAGGACTCCGTTTTGCGGTTAAAACCCTCAAATACATGCGGGGGATTTTAAGGGAATACCAGGACGAGACCGGTAATCTTTACAATCTGGAAGCCACTCCTGCGGAAGGGGCCTCCTACAGATTGGCCCGGCTGGATAAGAAAATGCACCCTGATATATACACCTCGGGCATCGACGCACCTTATCTCACCAATTCCACATGGCTTCCTGCAGACTATAAGGTTTCTATTATAGAGGCACTTGCACATCAGGAGGTGCTTCAAACTCTTTACACGGGAGGCACTGTATTTCACGGGTATCTGGGCGAACGTGTTGGCAGGGATAGTGCAAAATCCATTGCAAAGAAAATTGCGAGAAACACAAAGATACCATATTTCACGCTCACACCCACATTTTCAATATGCCCAGAGCACGGATATCTCTCGGGTGAGCAGTGGACATGTCCTTATTGCGGAAGGGAAACTGAGGTGTATTCTAGGGTTGTGGGATACTTCCGCCCTGTACAGAATTGGAACAACGGGAAACGGGAAGAATTTAAAATGAGAGTCGAGTTCAATTTAAACGCAATGAGTGGACGGTGGCGAATGTACAGGGAACTTGTGGCGGATATTGAAGCGCCAGAGCAGGTAACTGAGAAATCTACGCAAACCGTGAAACTTTACCTCCTGTGATGTTTATGAAAATTGCAGGATTCATTCCCACATCTTTCGTGGACTGGCACGGTAAAGTGGTGGCAACTGTGTTCACCTACGGATGCAATTTTCGCTGTCCTTTCTGTCATAATCATCAACTCGTAACTGGAAAGGTGAAAGATTTTATCCTGGAAGAGACTGTGATTGCGGAGATTGAATCTCTGTCTGAATGGATAGACGGCGTGTGCATCACGGGCGGAGAGCCTACTCTATACCCAGAGATAGTGGAATTTGCAGAGAAACTTAGCGGCGTGGTTCCTGTAAAAATAGATACTAATGGCACGAATCCGGATATTGTTAGAGAGCTGGCGGGTGTTGTGGATTACATAGCCATGGATGTGAA
>WAOZ01000217.1 GCA_015520975.1 DHVE2 group archaeon
ACATAAGACTATATATAATTTTTGATAAGTTACTTAGTAAATAGAATTTAGGTATGACGAAAACATTTGAAAAATGCAGTATTTTCCGTATTCTCCTAGATAAGAAAATTTAAAAATATGACATGTTATGACAGGTCATGTAACTTGTCAGAAGTATATGCCAAAAATGTATGACAGAGGGATGACTATTTCAGCAACTCACCGATTAACAACTTATCCATCAATTTTGCGTTTATTTTTATCTTTTTGCTGAAATAAGCTGTTAAAGCGTCCATTTCTTTATTCAGAATTTTGTTGAACACCTCGGTTGTGGTTATTACCGTAATATCTCCCTTAATATCTCCTTCCACTTCTTTGACATCACTTATGACCGCGTTCTCCAGATCGAAATAGTATGTTCCATCGTCTTCAAACTTCACGACTATCCTGCGTTTCAGATTTTTGATTTTCTCTTTCCTAGAGTCTTCTTTTCTGTTGAATTTATCCACCAGATCCTGCAGAATGTGTTTCATATCCATTTCACATCACCTCGTTTAATATTCTATTCCTTCCCGCGCAAGCACGCCCTTTCTGAAATAGTGCTTTATTTCTTTCATCTCAGTAACGAGATCCGCTTTCTCAATGAGATCATCTTTCGCATATCTGCCAGTTATAACCAGTTCCGTAGTTTCGGGTAATTGAGAAATCAAATCAAGCACATCGTTCAGAGACACCAGATTGAAATCTATTGCCACATTTAGTTCATCCAGTATGACAAGGTCATACCCATCATTTATTTTGGATTTGGCCAGTTTCAGGGCATTTTGCGCGAGTTCTATGTCCTCATCGGAAGGATTGTTTTTGTTCACGAATTTGTTCGTGCCGAATGCATAAACCTCAATACCCAATTTTCGAGCAGAAATCTGCTCACCGTAGCCATCGTCCGGTTTCATAAACTGTATAATACATACCCTTTTACCGCGTCCAGCCGCACGCATTGCCAGTCCAAATGCTGCAGTGGTCTTACCTTTGCCGTTGCCCGTGTAAATATGCACATAGCCCATATGAGAAGGGATATCCTGTGTTTCATTAAATAGTTTATGAAATTGTACGGAGTTTATGTTATGTTTTCAAAACATTTATATCGTTATGTCCCATTGGGTACATCGTGCTGGATAGATTTGGCAGACCTGTTAAGAGTATCCGTGTATCAGTAACAGAAAGATGCAATCTCGCATGTTTTTACTGTCATCGTGAAGGGGAGTGGCATATACATCGTGAAGAAATGAGCCCTGAAGAGATTGAAAGAATACTGAAAATAGCGCGCGAACTGGATATAAGAAAGGTAAAGTTCACAGGTGGCGAGCCTCTCGTCAGAGAAGATTTTGTAGATATCGTTGCCCGCGCGGCGAAATATATGGATAAAGACATATCGCTTACCACCAATGGAACTCTGCTGAAAAATTTTGCAGAAGATTTGAAAAAAGTTGGTGTGAGAAGAGTTAATGTCAGCCTAGACACCCTCGATCGCAGAAAATACGAGCGAATCACGGGCAGAGATTCGCTGAATGATGTGATTGATGGAGTATACGCAGCGATGAATGCAGGAATGATACCCGTAAAACTCAATGTGGTGGTGCTCAGAGGTATAAACGATGACGAACTTGAAAATATGATATACTTTTCCGCCGATACTGGTGCAATACTGCAACTTATTGAGCTTGAGGTGCCACTGGAAAGGGAGAACTCCGAGTTTTTCAAAAAGTACCATGTTGACCTCTCCGACTTTGAGAGATATATTTCGAAAATGGCGGAAAAAGTGGAGTATAATGAACTGCATCGCAGAAAAAGATATTCGCTGAAAATCAATGATAAACGAGCCACCGTGGAATTCGTAAGGTCCATGCACAATACATCTTTCTGTATGAACTGCACTAGAATCAGACTTACCAGCGATGGGAAACTAAAACCATGCCTTCTCAGAAATGATAACCTCGTGGATTTGCTCACGCCACTCAGGAAAGGTGCATCTGATGACGAATTGAAAAAATTATTTAAACAGGCAATTCTTTTAAGGGAACCATACTGGAGGTGAAAATTTAAATATGGGTGGATTATTTACCCCTTTGCATGCCGCCGTAGCTTAGTTGGCTGGAGCGCCCGGCTGTTAACCGGGAGGTCGCAGGTTCGAATCCTGCCGGCGGCGCTGGAACTGTAGCGCAGGTAAGAAGGATTCGCACCCTTTCCCTTCTTCTCAAAACCAGTATTTTTCTTATTCATCATTTTCATCAACCTCCTTGGACTTTAAATACCTGACGCGATCCTTTTCATCATAATTCGTGCAAAATTATTTATTGCAATGAGAGTTTATCTCTTATATGCGCATCAAGGTGCATCTTCGGGGCTCTGGAATTTTGCCATTTGATTACCATTATCATCTAAGTTCTGCAATGTACAAGTACAAAGAGATTGCAAACAGAGAATTATCTGCCCGATTGCACTACTCAAAAGAAATTAAAACTTTTACATTTTCTGAGATTCAAGTTCCTAAAAGAAGAATTGGCAAGAGGGGTATTGAAATTCTGGATGATTATGCCTATATAATTTATTCCTCTCCAAACAAAGATTACGTGGAAGCAATTGTTGAGGGAATGCTATCGGTGCCTGAACTCAGGGTTGGCGCCTTAAAATTCACAATAGAGAGTGTGGAAGTTTTACCAGTTCCCCAAATTGACTGGGGCAATGTACTTTTTAAAACACTTTCTCCTGTGGCGGTTCATACATTCGTTAATGGAAAGAAGGTACCACTCTATCCTACCGATCCACAGTGGTACACAAATATAGAGAAGAACATAAAGCACCAGTACGAGAAAGTTTATGGTGAAAAGCATGAGGGACGGATAACTGTTGAAACTCTTGAATTTAAACCCAAAAAATACGAGTTCAAAAAGAAACAGGGAAAAAAGGAGCAATCTGGAGCAGTCTATGCAGTTCACGGGCATTTTAGATTCAAAGGCGAACCTGAGTTAATAAAATTTGCTTATGAAGCAGGAATCGGAGAACGTGGAGCACAGGGATTCGGATGCCTTAAAGTTGCAAAGAAGGAAAAGAAATAGACGGCAAGAGGATAACTATTTCCGTTTCTGGCTTATTTATGTGTATCCATATAAAGAGGAGATGGAGTCAGATGATGAGTATTTGGTGTTTATAAAGAACGATTCCTCCAAGGTACACGGATCTGTTTGTAATGAAAAATCTGCAGGACATTGCGGGAATGAAATTCCCCAAAGCGGGCAGATGGTGGCACAAAGGCGAAGAGGCACTATGCTTCGACTTTAGTGATGTTGGCAGGCGGATGGAATTGTAATATTCAGAAAAATGTAATTTTCGAATTATTCGGAAAAAAGTTTAAATAGTAAAAAAATCCTTATCATGGTAAATGATGCTGGAGAGGTGATAAATATAGAAAATCAATGTGGTAATGGAGGGTTGCAATTTACAGGCAACTGGTTCATCGATGCCGGGATTTTGGGGTTTTCAAGGATGGCTGAGGGGGTGTTTACCTGACTACGCCAAAGATACACATCTCTCTGGACGAGCCAACGGGTGATTTCTGGGTCGATAACGGAATTATCGCTCTTTACGAGTTGCTGGGTGAGGGAGAGCATGAGCTGGAGGAGGGGCTCTCTCGCTTATCTAACTACTTGGTGGAGCGGACTGGTAATGTAGGTTATTATTACGACCTCGATGAGGGGAAATTGAAGAAGTATGAATTGGAGAACTGGAAATATCCTTCAAATTATTTCATAAAAGTAGTTCCTCAGACAGACAAAATTAGGTTTAGTTGGAATGATTGTAAGGAATCTGGAGATCATTTGGTGTGTGTTGGCGCAAAAAAGTCAACTCATGAGAAACTCTCGATAAACATCCCTTTAGATATCGTTGATGAGGTAAAGAAAAAGTACACAAAGAAAGGTCAGGTAGAATTATTTTTGGAACCCCCTAGAAGAAATATTGATATATCCATCGGTAAGAGAAAGGGCACCTGTGCCATATGCAGTACTGAGGATTATCTGGTAAAAGGTAAGCAGTGGATGTATCCTTTTCTTGTTGATCCAAGCAAATTTGGAAATTTTTATTCACACTCAAAGGGTATGGTAAATCTATGCCCCCGTTGTGCATTAGCAGGACTTGCCGCGTATACAAAATGGATTTATGTGATCGAGGGTAAAGATTATCTCCATTTCTTTATGTTTCATTCTGATTTACGGACTTTAAAGGATCTTTATGAAGGTATGCTTAAACCCATATTTCTTGAGAATGAGGGAAACAGGAGAAGGAACTTCTCACTAAAGTTTTCAGGAAAGTATGTACATGAGACAACGATGGGGCTTATTCTTACACTCTTTGAAAGACTTAAGACCCAAGAGGGTGTGGATAGGGATATCGCTCAAATGTTCAGCGACTTCATTGAAGAATCACGGGGAGAGTTGCATCTTTTTGTAGCCTCTGGAAAACTTGGTAATGCATTCAATATGAGTAATCTCGTGGAATTTTCAAAGTTCAACGCTTTATATAGGCTTTATAATCTTTGGATAGATGCCGTTAAAAATATTTTCGAAGACGCAAAACCTCTTAAGATTATACCTGGCGTGTTTTTACAGTTTAAAGTTAAGATAGGTGATAGATGGGAAACACTTATTCGTGACAAGATATGCTGGAAAGTTTTAGAATTTGATGATCCATTACCACATATTGAGGAGTATCTTTACGATCCAAAGGGAAGCCAGCTTCGGGCAGGCACCCTTCATATTTTTGAAGTATATGCGAAGGAGGTGTTAAACGTGGAGGAAAAACATATAAAAATGTTGGCGGCATTTGGACACGAAATAGGGAAAGCATCTGCGGAGAAGAGAAGCATGGATGTCCTTTATTCCATGAGAAACGCCAAAAACTTGGACGAGTTTCTGAGAGTGTTGAATGACATAAACTTCAAACTCGGGCTTACAGTTAACGAGGATTTGCTGAAAATAGATAAAGATAGAATACTTGGGGTACCATGGGTTAGGATTAAAATCCTTCTCTCCATTTATGCTATGAATACATACTTACTAATCACAAAAGGAGGTGGTAAATAATGGAAAGCAAAGCAATATCTGTTGGATATATAGCGAAAATATCTGTGGGAAATGTCAACGCATCCCACACGGAGGGAAATGTCCTCACGGCAAAGAAAGTGACTATGCCCGATGGAGCCACGCTCCCATATGTATCTGGTCAAGCCATAAGGAGAATGATAAGGGACCGCCTTAGCGATCTTGGAGAGAAGTTGGCTGAATGTCAATATACTCTCAAGGGAAAACAAGAAGTAGTACCTCTTGTAAAGCCAGAAAAGTATATTGATGAGGATCTGTTTGGGTATCTTGATCCCTCTGGTGGCAGGAGAAGAACATCCCCAGTCCGCGTTTCTGCCGCGGTTGGGCTGTTTCCCTTCAGGAATGATAGAGATCTGGGTACTAGGAGCTTTGAAAAATTTGGAAAATCAATGGAAAGAGGAGGAAATATGTTTGAGACTGAGATATACTACAACCTGTTCCGGGGAGCTATGCTCATAGAATTAGATCGTATTGGTAAATTCGAAAAGACGGAGATTGGAGAAAATTCTAAAGAGATTTCCAATGATGAAAAGGCTAGGAGACTAAAAATGCTATTTGAGGCCATAAAGCTATTGTGGAGTGGTGGGAG
>WAOZ01000218.1 GCA_015520975.1 DHVE2 group archaeon
ACCAACGGGGATATAGAGAAATATGTGATTCCCTCCCTTTAAACCTCCCGATATATGTTTTTTGAAGGCTTGGGAGAACTTAACATATCCTATAGTTTCTTCAACTTAAATATCAAAGCCGGCTTTTTTGCATTTTATTTCTTTTCAAA
This sequence comes from DHVE2 group archaeon, assembly GCA_015520975.1. Taxonomy (GTDB): domain Archaea; phylum Thermoplasmatota; class Thermoplasmata; order Thermoplasmatales; family Aciduliprofundaceae; genus S143-98. The sequence goes on from WAOZ01000218.1 coordinate 150, forward strand.
GCTTGCCATAAATAAAAAAGAGATTAAGATACATTCACAAATAGTGTATATTGTTGCACATTACTGTCCCAGCGACAGATGTAAAGTACAACAGTATGTTCTCCGCTGGCAAAATTAACCACTGGCAACTCTCCAGCCATATATTGCCCATCCACGTACCACGCCATACAACATATGCCACTGTAGTTCTCCAAGAGTGGGAGTAATACATAGTTCTCTCCGCTTATAAGTGTACTTTGCAATTTTGCCTCAGCAATGTTCGTCTCACACTCTTTCACTATTCCTATTCCTTTGCCTATCTTTTCATGGTTAAAGTAAAATCCATATACCACGAGAAGATACAGTCCATTCCCTTTGCTCTTGAAATTCATTTTGGCAAACTCTCCCGGGTTTATGCGCAGATAGTTTCCATCTTTGATTCTTATTTTTTCATAGCCATAACTGCTATTCTCCAATTTCACTTTTCTCAGAGGCACTATTCTGTAATCATGAGCTAAACCTATGAAATCTATGCCGTTTCGATCCCGCATCTCAAATCTCAATTCTATCTTACTCCCTGAAAAATGATGTATGTGGCATATGTGGAGTATATGATTGAGATTCACTACATTCGTGTGCATATTGTGCCTCACTTTTATTTCTCCTAATTTTATCCACTTATTGCTTATATTTCCATAGAGCCAGATTGTAGATAACGTTACCGGTAGTCGAACTGCTGATGTGCTTATGTTCCCGGTTATATTCGGTGGGTTATCTATACCTCTTATTATCAACAGATTCTTCCGACTCAAATTTAATGTGATATCTATATAATCTCCTTTATTGCCGACCCAGTAGTTTCCATCCACACTATTTACGAGCAATGTTACGTTTTCTCCACTGTTATCTTTTGCAATTCCGCTTTCCACCGCTCTGTATGCGTATACTTTACCATCATAACTTTCTGCTATATCGTAGCCTGATGGTGCCATCACCTTGTAAAGCTCAACTGCATCTATATAATCCACATCTTCTCCCGGCTCTGCTATACCTAGCTTGATGCTTCCATTGTTTTCTGTGGCATTGAATAGATAATAATCCTTCGTTTCAAGATTCGACCTCGTTGCATTCTCCGCCCATACAAGCACATTGTTCTCCATCTGCCAGCCATTTCTGCTGTATGCGTAGAGGAACGGACAGCCTCCACTTCCGCTATTTGGCGGACCATCTGGTCCTTCTCCATATCCCTGATAACTTACATACGCACTTATTATGTAACCAGCATTTTCTACACCCGGGGCTTTAGTAATCTCTATATCCGCCCATCTATCACTTCCATCTCCTACATATTTCTTATTTAAATCCCAGGATGTACCACCTTTAATATGTATGATTTTCCATGTTCCATTAAAATTAAGATGCACCACTATATCATTCGTAGCAAAGATCCACAAATGCATTGTATTTGAGGAATAATGATTAACATCGATAATAAAATCTACGTGGTACCAATCTTCACTGTCTCCAGATGGCAAAGACCCCATATAGTAATAATAGTGCTCTGTGATATTCATCAAATCATTATCTTCATCGTTTCCCAGTATAAGATCAACTTTGTGGGATGCCGTTGTATCACCCCTCGGCGTCGTGGGAGTATCCTCTATTGGCATACTCGTGGTATAATGGGATGTTCCGTCGATGATGTGATTTATTACCTCTAAGGAATAACTCCACGGAGTTGATGGATCGCTTAAACTATTATCTAACGTATTAATTGTTTCCCCACTTTTTGTTGTTATGGTATTCACATATTTTTTTGGTGCAACATAAATAGTCACACTTGTGCTTATCTTGTGCTCATCATACCAGCCATATCCCCATGTATGCCATCCATATTTAGCATAGCATAAAGTTGCTTTCAATGTGAGAACATGAACCCTGTCATTCACGCCATCAAACAGGTTCCACTGCAAAATCCTTGACAGAAGAACTTTATCCGGATTATCAGTAGATCCATCCGTCACTCCTCTTAACAACGTAAACGTATGTGGATAACTTGCTTTTGGAGACCAAGGATTCGGATCCGATCCTTTATAGTCTATTCCATCTTGATTTATATTAAACATACTATCTATCGCATTCTCCACAAGATAACTTGCCCCACTGCCTGCCAATCCCGAAAGAGGACCTGCTGTCCCCTCGGTTGCTGCATCTATTGCAAGTGATGTTGCAGTTCCTGCAACTATGCCAGATATCTCCTTGAACCACTCAACCTTCTGATTATGCACTTCTCCCCTTAATCCAACACCCACATACGGCTTTGCTAAAGCCTGGACGCTCGATGTGTAATCCGTCGCATGGGGGGTCCTTGTTGAGCCTTTTCCTTCAAAAGAGAACTTCGTGCTCCCTATCTCAAACCACTTTACCTTGTAATCTCCCGCATTGCTTCCCTTCACTCCGATGCCTGTAATGCTTAGAACAACACTGTCAAATTTGTCCGCTCCTGTTCCCGGAACATAAGTGTAATGATCTACATGCACGATCACCTCCACTCCGAACCTACTATCTTGGTAGGCGTTGCCTATTGTTTTATTTATTTCTCTCACATAATGTGGCTCTGGAATGTCCCTGACTACAACCAGATAACTCGGCACATCATTGGTGTCGCTATTCGCTGCCTTTGCATGTCCTGCCAGCAATGGCATCGCTGTCAGCATCATCGCCATCACCACCAATATCCCCAAAACTCTTTTTCCCATCATTTCCTCATTCACCTCCTTCCGGCACAACATATATCACTACGGATGTGCTCAGCTCGTGCACATCCTGCCATCCCGAGCCGAACCACCCCTTAACATATTTTCCGTAGTAAAGGATGGCCGTGAATGTGATTGTGTGATTGGTCCAAGTTGGAGATGTATGATACAAATCTATTAAAAAGATATCAGAAA
>WAOZ01000219.1 GCA_015520975.1 DHVE2 group archaeon
GGCCCTTATCCGTGCAGCAACTTTCTGAGAGATTGAACCTCAGCATTTCCGGAGTAACTATGGCGCTTCACAGACTTATGCGCATTCATCTGATAAAAAGAACAAAACAGGGGAAAATGTATGTTTACGAATCCGATGGCAGCATTCTGGGCATGTTCCACACGCTTCTGGAAGATATATATCATCACGGCATTCCCAATTTGAAGAGAGAGATTAGAAATACCATAGCCTTGTGCAATGAAAAAGAGCAAACTCTTCTCAAAGATTTTGAAACGCGTGTTAACGAGGCGGAAGAGTATCTGCGGAAAGCTCTGGAAATTTTCAGAGAGAGGAGCGGAGGTGGTATCAATGAGAGTGGTGCTAACAACTGATGAAACACTGACGAGCACATACCGCAATATACCGCTTCTGGATTTTCTTGGGTGTGCCCCTGTTGAAAGGGTTCCAAGGATAGTCTACTCTCTGCTTGATACGCAGGTGCCTCATGACAACGGAAAACTCATATTTGCACCATACGGATTGCGCAAGGTTGAGGCGGCACTGCTCCGCGACGGATTCAAATACACAGAGGTGGTTGTTGCACATCCCAGACACATCGAAAAATTCATAGATTCTGATACAACGATTGTGGGTGTAAATACCATGGATCCTTACGGGCTTGGCCCCGTAACTATGATGTTCACCGATGGAGGCAAACTCACATCCTATACCAAATACAAATTCATCTCTCTCATCAGAAAAATAAATGCTATTAGGGAAAGAAAAAATCTGAAATTCAAACTTGAAGTCGGCGGCCCCGGAGCGTGGCAGTTGGAGTTCAGAGAGAGAGCAACGGAATCTTTGAAAATAGACCATGTTGTTATCGGAGAGACCGAGCACGTGATTGCGGATATTTTCAGAGACATAGAATCAGAAAGTGCTGATAAATTTATCCATGTAAAAACCTGGCCATCGCTTGAGCAGATACCAGACATCGTAAATCCCACATTCAAAGGCATGGTGGAGGTTATGCGGGGATGCGGGAGAGGCTGCAGATTCTGCGCCCCCAATCTAAGAACCGCGAGATATTATCCCGTGGAGAAAATAATACGCGAGATAAAAGTTAACATAGCGGCTGGCTGGAACACTGCGTGGCTGCACAGCGAGGATATCTTCGCATACAAAGTCGAAGATAGAAGAAACTTTTACCCCAACGAAGACGCCATAATCGAGGTCTTCGAAAAAGCATTAAAAATGGTGAAATACGCAAATCCCACGCACGGGTCAGCGGCTGGGGCACTCGCAGCACCTAAAATACTGAAAAGAATCGCAGAACTGAACCACGCATCTATAAATCGATGGGTCGGCATACAGGTGGGCCTTGAAACCGCGTCACCTTCACTAATCAAAAAAATAGGAAACAACAAGATGAAGCCGTATTCCCCAGAAGAATGGCCGTGGGTTCTGCTCAACGCAACATACGCGTTCAACAAATTTTTCTGGTTTCCCGCTTACACGAGCATCGTCGGAATCCCCGGAGAGACAGAGGAGGACGAAATAGACACAGCCAGGCTCATCATCACCATGGAGAAACTCCTGAGAGAGAAACTCGGAGAAAGAGCGCATTTCACAGTCACACCTCTGGCATTCGTACCTATGGGAGCGCTCAAGGATAAAGATTTCTTCGATGTTGAATCGCAGCTCACACCGGGGAGAGTGCTCCATATCTACCATGCCTGGCGACATCTCGCATGGGAAGTGGACCATGGATTGAAGCGTGTTATGAAATCAAATCCAGCATACATAATATTCTCGCCCATTGCACGGTTCGGTGCGCATCTGCTCGTTGAGAGCATAAGAAAATGGGCAGTCAAAAGGGGGATTGATGTTGATAAACCGCTTGAACCTATGGACCTGAAAATAGAAGAAATAGAGGTGAAGTGATGGCACAGGACAAAGTATTATTATTTAAACGCTCATGAGGGTGATGGTGATTATATGAGCGCGCTGGAAGATGCATTAAAGGTTAAAGAACTGGTCAAAAAGCACACAGAGTGGTTTAGAGATAGCCTGCCCATGATAGCCTCTGAAAATCTCATAAGCCCCATGGCTATGGAGCTTCTCATCTCTGATCTGCACAACAGATACGCAGAGGGGCTTCCCGGAAAGAGATACTATCAGGGAAACATATATGTGGATCAGATCGAAGAGATAACTACCGAACTCGCAAAAAAGCTTTTCAATGTTGAGTATGCAGATGTCAGGCCCATCAGCGGCACAAACGCAAATCAGGCGGTTCTTTTCGCATTAACAAAGCCGGGAGATATTATTACGGGGCCTCCGCTTCAGGGCGGCGCACACATAAGCAGCGCTCCATTTGGGGCTGTAGGAATGCGCGGACTACACAAAATTGAGTATCCGTTCGATGTTGAAGAAATGAACATCGATGTGGACCTTACCGCCAAACTAATAAAAATTGTCAAGCCTAAACTTGCACTTTTTGGTATGAGCGTGTTTCTGTTTCCGGCTCCGCTTAAAGAGCTGCAGGATGCTTTCCAGGAGACGGGTACAACTGTATGGTACGATGGTGCGCATGTTCTCGGGCTGATCGCTGGTGGCGAATTTCAGGATCCTCTCAGAGAGGGCGCTCATGTGATGAGTGGGAGCACACATAAAACCTTACCCGGACCGCAGAGAGGACTCATAGTTGCCAATCCGCCGGGCGATGAAGAGAAGAGAGCAAAGTTCTGGAAAAAGATACAGCGTGGAGTGTTCCCGGGGGTGATAAGCAATCATCATCTGCACCATATGGCCGCGCTGGCAGTCTCACTCGCAGAGCATATTGAATTCGGAAAACAGTATGCACAGCAGATCGTGAAAAATGCCAAGGCTCTGGCGCAGGAGCTTTACGAACTTGGCTTTAAGGTCCTCGGTGAGAAAAACGGATTCACAAAAAGTCATACAATACTGGTGGATGTGGTTGCTCAGGGCGGTGGAAGAAGAGTTGCCGAAGACCTGGAAAAGGCAAATATAATCTGCAACTACAATCTGCTACCATACGATGATCCAAAGAAGCCCAGAAACCCCAGTGGCATTCGGCTAGGTGTTCAGGAACTGACAAGGCTGGGTATGAAAGAAAGCGAAATGAAAGAAGTTGCGAATTTCATCAAACGCGTTGCTATGGACAAAGAGGATCCCACAAAAGTGAAAGAAGACGTGAAAGAATTCAAAAAAGAGTTCAACAAGATACACTACTGCTTCAATGAGGGAGCCGAAGCATACAAATTCTTCGAAAATCTATTCTGATTTTTTAATTTTTTCGTAGTATTCGGG
>WAOZ01000220.1 GCA_015520975.1 DHVE2 group archaeon
ATGCAGATGATGGCACACCGCTAACTTTTTATTTTTCATTCCTTTTTATGGTTATGGAGCTACTGAGAAAAGGTAAAGTAAAAGAGGTTTATGCCCTTGATGAGGGTACGCTTCTTTTCAGGTTCACCGACAACATTTCAGTGTTTGATAAAATAATACCAACACCGATACCGGGTAAAGGAAAAGTCCTTTGTAAAACTGCTGGTTTCTGGTTCAAGATGCTGGATAATACAGGGATTAAACATCACTATATTTCCTCAACGGACAACGAAATGAAGGTCAGGAGATTCCGCATTTTGGATAAACCTACGGTCGCTGATAAAGACTATCTGATACCTCTGGAATTCATCACCAGATACTATGTTGCGGGCTCATTATATGAACGTATAAAATCTGGGCGTCTGGATCATCGCGAACTGGGATTTTCACATATACCGCAATACGGCGAGCGATTGCCGGAGCCGCTGTTTGAGATAACCACCAAATTTGAGGAATACGATAGAAAGGTTGATTTTAAAGAAGCTATGGAAATAGGTGGCATAACGAAAGATGAAATTGAAAATATACGGGAAATCATACTGAAAATCGATGAGATGATGGAAAGAGAGGTTTCTGCCAGAGGCCTGATACATGTTGATGGCAAAAAAGAATTTGCCTTTGGGGCGGATAGAGAGGTCTATGTCGTGGACACATTCGGAACCATGGATGAAGATCGATGGTGGGACAGAGAGGAATATGAAAAAGGAAACATTGTTCAGTTGAGCAAGGAATTTGTAAGACAGTATTATCGTGAAATCGGATACTACGATATTCTCAAAAAAGCAAGGGAGAAGGGATTGGATGAGCCACAGATACCTCCACTTCCACAAAATATTGTGGAAAAGGTCGTTGCACTTTACAGGGATATGTATTACCGCATTACAGGCAGGTTGCTTTAAAAAATAAAAATTAAAAACGCGCTTTGAGTACAGCGATACCTTGTTGCGTAATCTCCAGTGGATGGGTGCTCATACTGTGCATGGTTCCCCTCATCTTCAGCACTCTGACATATCTTTTTATTATATCTCCCTCGTTTCTCATTATCAACCGGATTATGCCGTCGGATGCATATGCCACATCTTCAGGATACTCCTCGTTCCCTTTCACTTCTCCTGTAATTACAGTTACGGCATTCCAGTATTTCAGCATGGTCACGAGGTCAAACAGAAATTGCCTGTAGTTTTTGACATATGTATTTACGACATTAATGGGGTCTATGACGATTCTCTGCGGGGTTTCTTCCGCGATTTTCTTTCTCAGTATGCGCAGAATTTTTGTCTCATCCATATCCGCCAGTTCATCGCCAATATCCACATAAGATACCGTTCCGTTTTCAAAATACTTGGGATCAAAAAACTCAAACGCTGACATGAATCTGAACATCCATTCCGCTCTCTCACTGAGTGTGGTTATGTATAGCCCTTTTTCGCCGTGGCGTGCACCGTTCATCAAAAATTGAAGTGCGAATGTGCTTTTCCCAGAGCCTGCCGGTCCACAGACTAAAATCACCGATGGTGCAGGAAATCCTCCATCAATCAGGGGATCCAGTCCAGGAACACCGCTCAGAACGCGACTAATTGGCAACGAGCATCACCCCCTCGGCGTCCATTTCTTCCGTGCCTGCAGATTTGAGAGATTCATAGATGCTTTTTGCCCGTTCTCTGTCTATTGGGAACACTGCGATCATATCTCTCTTCTTCACTTCCTGAACAATATAACCTGTGAACCTTCTTATGGATTCTTCGGACAGATGTATGCGCATGCTGGCGATGTTGTCTATGAGTATGAAATCGTAGTCATCGAGAATGATGATGTCGCGCTGCACAAACCCACCGATAAACACGTCCTTTGCAAGTCCGAATTTGAGCGGGAATGTGATTTTCTTATCCCTAGAGGCAGCAAGGTCCACATATGTGAGGTTTCTCTGTCTGATGCCATGAATTCCCAAAAGATATGTTAAGTAGTGGTGTGGGCGCTCTATGGTTATTATTATGCCTTTTTTTCCGTTCATATCTGCGAGAGCTTTTAAAAGCAGCAGATTGAGCCTTGTAAGCTGATGGAACTTGACATTCATAATGTACACTCCACCGTTTTCAAAAATGCCGGAGAACACCCTGGCAATATCCATATCCCGTCTGTTCATTTTGATTACCCCGCTATTATTTTGCCCCGGTATCTCTTTGTTTTCCCGTTGTCCATAAAAATCTCAACAACCAGATGATTATTTTCAATTTTTATATCAGCTTTCTTTATCTTTGATTTGTAGTATCTTATTTTCTTCCCTCGGGTGGTGATTTTTTCCACCACATCAACCAGACCCATGGATCTCAATGCATGTAACCTTCTGTAACAGGCTGCTATGGGTACATTGAGTTCCTGACTAAGCTCTATGGCGCTTTTCATATCATGTTTTGTTGCGGCTAGAATTTTTATTGCGTACCCGTCTGTTAATAACTTGATAATCTTTTCCAGCGAGTTTTCTTCTTTCATAGTTAATAAGAGCCGGAGACTTTTTAAATATTTTGCACTGTGATTATCTTACATGAAAATCATTTCTCGGTATCTAATTAGATTTTCACAGAATTGAATATTTAAACTGCAACGCCAAAATACTAATTGATGACAATAATAGACTTCCTTCTCTGGAACCCAATCGGTAATATCACGCTCCATATTTTAATAGGGTTAGTGGTGGGTATGTTTGTTATCCCGAAAAAATCCATATCCGTGTTCATAAAGATCTTCATATTTTCCATCACTGTTGAAGGTATAATTGATGGCGCACATCTTTACAACGCATCTCTTACACACAATTTTATGTTTATGATAGAGCTCCCCTTGGTCGCGGTTTTGATAGGGTATCTATATTCATCAAAAACCCTGCAAATGAACGCGCTTCTATTCTTATCGATGTCTTTTTCTCATATGATTGTGGATTGCGCATTTGAAAACGCGCCAATAATGCTGTTCTATCCATTCTCCACGCAGACATATGTATGGTCGCTGAACATCGGTGGAAACACGGCACTTTCCGCGATAATAATATGGATATTTGTGATAATGGCAATCGCAATGGTTGAAAAGAGAATTGCAGGACCCAGAGAAAAAGAGAGAGCGAAAAAACTCATTCGACTTCCAGCTCCTCTTCCTTACCCCATCGGAAGGTGATTTTGAGGTATAATTTTCCCTCTTTCATAACAACGGTAGCGTTTTTTATGCGGGCTTTGTAAAGTTTTATCCACTTCCCTTTCTGCGTCAGTCTTTTACCGGTTTCTTCTATAAGTCCGAGTTTTTCCAGCTCCCGTATGCGGCGATAACACACGGCTATGGGTATGCCAAGCGTATTGCTGAGTGTTATGGCATCCAGTGCCCTGTGAAGCGTGGCACGCAGAATTCTGATTGAATATGGGTCGGATATGTGTCGCAGCACCTCCCATGCATAGCCATCATTCATCGGTATTCCTATCACCTCACATCATGGGAACAAGCCGTACATTTTTTCCCTCAGTAATAACGGCTAAAATCTCCTCCTGCGTTTTTATGATGGGTATCCCTTCAAGAGCACTCAAACACAATTTTTTCTCAACACCTATTCCCAGCACATCCTCTTTTTGAGATTCTGGACTTATCAGAACAACACGATGATTTCTTTTAATTCTTTCCACGAGTGCATACACAGAAAGAGAGCTACCATACACATCTATTAGTGTATCCGTTCCGAGTATCACGAGGGTATCTCCGCTACCGAGTTGATACTCAAGAATATCCTGTGCGAGTTCTATGTAGGCGTCCTTTCCTTCAAGGTACACATCTCCTTTCTCGCCGCTGAATCCTGCGATCCTGACAAGTTTGTTGCTCAGATACCTATTTGAATGGGCACGCAGAGCGCTGCCGGGGTATATTCTGGGTGGCACAGCAAAAACACCGCCCTCTGTCATCTCAATGAGTGAGAGTATGATCATATGTACAATTTCAGGAGGAGTGTCCTTCGTGAATATAAGGTGCAGAGAATCGCATGCGAAATGCTCTTTAACAAATTTTTTCAATTCATCAAATCTCGAAGCTCTGTCAGAATCTAGAGATTTTCCAATATATTTGAGAGCGTTGAAGCGTCCGCCGTAAAGAGTATAGACATATTTTGACTGTTTCACAGGGGCGCCTCTGAGTTTCTTTATGTAAAGAATTCTTTTCCATGACAACTCCCATGGTTCATGCTTGAGCTCAACCACACCATCACCCAGATATTCTATCCCATCAAATCCTGAATTTTCCAGAACAAATATTATACTGGCTGCGCCACTTTCGACAAGGTCTTTCTGTAGCGTAAAGAGAATCTTCTCGGCGGGTATGCCGTATTTCTCACTCAATCCATCTATGGAGTCCACGCACATAAGAACCCTGCCTTTTTCAGAAGATTCCACGAAATCGTAAAGTTTTTCAAGCTCTGGAAGAAGTGATCCTACTTCGAGTATGGCCTCATCACCTTCAAAATGGACCTTTTCTTCAATGAAACCCTCTTCAATAAGTCCCTCAAGTTTATTCAGTTCCTCGCGCTTGAGTCCTCTCTTCTTTGGCTCCTTAACTTTCATCATGTCCTTTATCCACGGAAACTGGTTCAGAAGTATCTCATCGGCGACGCGGGTGGATAGGTAGAATACATCGTATTCTTCGAAAAATGTGTGCAGGATCTCCAGAGCGAATGTGGTTTTACCGCTTCCCGGTTCCCCTTTAACTATCAGCGAGTGTCCCCCGTCTTTTTTGAAAAACTCCGTAATCTCCTCGGGAATCATCTCCATCACACTCCTTTCCATTCCATAGCGTATCTTCTTAATAAAGAATACTCCTTGAGTGTGTATGCGTTATTATCAACGATGATTATCAGAATTGCGCCGAACTCCATAACATAGCTGTTTATTAACTCCAGATTTCGGAGTATGTTTATGAAATCGTTGTAGAGAAGGAGATACTCAACGCAATCCATCACGACGATGGCACTTTTCTTATCCTCTATGAATCTTATTATGCTGTCTGTGAGTATTGTTAAATTATGCGGTTTGATTCTGTCTTTGCCGACGATATCCGTTACCCAGACTATGCGGGAGTTTGGGAGTTTGTAAAATGTATTCGGTTTCTCGCGAACCGCGATGAAAAAGTGGATGTTATCTCTTGCCATTTCGGGAAGAATTGAAAATACCCTATCTTTCATCTCCAGACCCGTGATGTAACTTTTTCCCCAGCTGAAGCCGTAAGCATACACAACATTTTTTGCAATGCGGTCTTCGTTAAGAAACTGCCTGATTTTCGGGTCCTTTTTTTCCGCAGATAGCAGCATTCTCATAAACAACTGTTTGAAATTTGTCATGGACGAATCAATAATTAGGTAATTTTTACATCCTTTATCTTTGAGTTTTGACACATATGCCCTGTCTGCGGGGCGCAGAAGCGCTATGGTGAAAAACTCAGAATCTCTGTAAAATTGGATATTATCTGCGGTGATTTCTCCAACGACCACATACGGTTTCTTTTCTTCGCACATTTTTTCCATAAATTGAAGTGATATATCCTCATAGCACTCACATTCCAGCCCCATACTTTTCATATTATCCCGCAAATTTTTACGATAATCGGCATCACGATGGAAACAGAGTACATCCATCACTGGGCCATTTATTACGAACTATATAATCTTTTGTTTTTAAATATCTACTATCTCCACAGTTCCGGCATTTAGATCGAGCACTGCCACGGTTTTTCTGCCTGTGAGATATCCACAGGATTCGCCGGGATTGATGATAACTGAAGAGTCAATTTTTCTTACATCCAGTTTATGTGTGTGGCCGTAGAGAATGTAGTCATATTGTCCAGATTCTGCAAATGAAGATACGAGTCTCACCGTTCTATCGATGCTGCCCCATCCATGCATTAGAACGAAATTCTTACCGCCGAGATTCAGTTCCAGAGGCCCTTCTTCCAAAACTATGTCGTTGTCCGATGCAATTTTTTTCAGAAGCAGTTTTTCCCCGTCGTTGTTTCCAAAAATTCCGTAGAATTCAAAATCTCTGAAGAGTTTCAGCGTGAATGGGGATATGATGTCACCGAGGTGCAGCACCACGCGAATGTTTCTTTCCCTGAAATAGCTAACCGCGGATTTCACAGCGCTTATATTGTCATGCGAATCGCTAATGAGTCCCAGAAGCATATGGTTAAATGAAGCTCATATTTAATTTCTTTTGAGCAAATTCATACCCTTGGGCGTTATGGTGTATATCACAGCATTGATCCTCACACATATCTTTTTCAGAGGGCACCGAGCGCAAATGGATGCATCGTTTTTCTCGCACGAAGGTGTTGGCGTCTCTCTGATTAAATACCCGAGTTTTACCATGTGTTCCAACATGCCTACCAATGCTGAATGCTCCATTTTCAACTCTTCTTCTATTTCAGGGATCGTTTTCCCCGCATGGATGAGTTCAAGAACTCTCTTTATCAATAACTTCGCCTCCGAAAAAGTTTCCTTTTTTCAGCAGATATATGAGCGGGATTATCAGGAAGAAAAGCAGAACCTCCGGGCGTGGAAGTTGGGAGTACAGCGCACAGTTTTCGCCGATGCAGTTTATGATATAATCCAGCATATCCGCAAGATATACCAGAATCTGAAGCACCGAAATTGCTATCAGAAGCGCCATACCCACAAGATAAAAAGATAGTCCGGATATATCATGTTTTACCGCTTTCGGATATCCGGCGAGAACCAGAGACGATGCGACAATCAAAGAGAACCCACCCATAAAATCCGCGGGTTCCATGGGGATGTGAACCACCGCGAAGAAGGATAATACCATGAAAAACAGGTACCAGACACCTCTATTTTTCATATTTCCTCCCTTTAAAAAAGGATACATACTTATTAAAATGAGGGGCGCCAGATATGGGTGAATGTGCGTGAACACATTCAGAATCTCGTATATGCCCCAAACGAATGCGACGCTTGAAACGGCGAGTCCGTAAATCACCAGAATCTCGACGACATGTTCGCTGGTGCTGTTATGCTTCATCCGCCCACCCCCAGCATAGTGCCTATCAAATAGAATGTGGCGCTTGAAACCATGGCAACCAGCAACCCCTCAATGACCACGAACAGCGTGAATTTCCAGCTTTTTGTTTCAGAGTAAACGGCACCGAGGGTTGCAACGCATGGCGTGTAAAACAGCAGAAACAGAAGCATCGAGTATGCCTGAAGGGGAGTCATGGCTGCGCGCATGGCTGCCACAGAGCCGTAAGATACGAAGAACGCTTCAATAACGACCTCTTTGGCGAAAAAACCGAATATGAGCGCGATTATTGCCTGCGGCGTGAGCCCGAAAATTGAGCCTGCAGGTGCGAGGAATGTTGCGAGCATACCCATGTATGTTTGAGACGATCCGTATTCTGCGCCCCAGGGAAGCGCGGCAAGGAGCCATATCACGCCAGCGGCGCCTATGATTATCGTTCCCGCTTTTTTAAGAAATCCCTCACTCTTTTCCCACATGTGAATGAATATGCCTCTGAGCGTCGGAACACGGTACGGTGGCAGTTCCATGACGAAGGGCTCTACATCGCCTTTAAAGATAGTTCTGCTGTACACATATCCCAGCAAAAACACCACAAGGATGGAGAGCATGAGAAGGCTCCACATCACAAGTGCCTGGTTTTCCTGGAAAAATACGGAGGTGAGAAAAGCAAAAACCTGAATTCTGGCGCCGCAAGGTATGAACGGATTGAGTGCGATGCTTATTTTTCTCTCTCTTTCATTTTTCAGTGCGCGAGTGCTCATTATTGCGGGGACATTACATCCGAATCCCAGCATGAGCGATATGGCACCTCTACCCTGGATGCCCATCTTTCTCATTATTCTGTCCATCAGAAATGCCACTCTCGCAAGATACCCGCTGTCCTCGAGGATGGAGAGTATCAGGAACAGAAGCATTATGATGGGTGTGAAGGTGAGAACGGCGCCGAGCCCGCGAAGAATCCCCGCGGATAGAAACGATGCTGCCCAGCCGGGCATAAAAGATGATAGATAGTTATATGCAATGTCTACCAGCCCCGGGATGTGGTTACCGTTGGAGAGGGTTTTACCGTTGAACAGCATATCAATTGCATCCTGAAAAGGTGTGGCCACGGTGAACACGAACTGAAAAGATAGGTACATAACCACCGCGAATATCGGAAATCCGAAGATTTTATGCGCGACCACATGGTCTATCATATCCGTTATGGTATGACCACCGGAGCTTATGGGTGTTGCCACTTCATGGAACAGCCCATGGACGAAAGAATACCTGAACGATGCAAAAAGGCTCTCTATATCGTCTCCGTAAATGTCTTCTATCTCGTGTCTCAGATGCTCGGCGGTATGTACGATTTCTCTCAGTCCCTCACGCTTTATGCGTCCTACAACTTCCGGGTCGTTTTCAAGCAACTTGATTGCGCACCATCTTGGATTTTCAATGCACTTATCGGATAGCGCTTTTTCTAAAACTTTTATTCTTCGTTCCACATCTTCCGGATATCTGAAACCTTTCGGCTCAAATTTGCCGTGGATAGCTGTTTTGAGAAGATCTTTCACACCCTCACCCTTTATGGCAACTGTGGGAACCACGGGAATGCCGAGAAGCTTTTGCATTTTCTCTGTGTTTATGTTATACTTTTTCCGAGCCTCGTCAAACATATTCAGTGCAAGCACTATACGGGGATAGAGTTCCATCAGTTCCATGGTCAAATACAGATTCCGTTCCAGATTCGTCGAATCAACAACCTGAATGATTACATCGGGTTTCTCTTCCAGTATGAAGTTCCTTGCGATGAGTTCCTCAAGTGAATAAGCGCTCAGAGAGTATGTGCCGGGCAGATCCACAATCTTTATTTTTTTCCCTTCAAAAACGACTTCACCCTCTTTTTTTTCCACAGTTACTCCGGGCCAGTTGCCTATGTGCTGGTGAGAGCCAGTAATCGCATTAAACAGTGTACTCTTACCCGTATTGGGGTTGCCCGCCAGCGCGATGAGCACAGAAATCACCTCACATAAACTCTCATAGCGATTCCCCTACCCACTGTATGAATTCCTTTTTCGGTCTCCACCTTCATTGGGCAGCATGCGGATATTATTTTTATCTCCCTGCCGGGGGATATGCCCATTATACTCAGGTTTCTCACGAATCCCATCCCACCCTCAAGAGTTACAACCTTCACAGTTTCGCCCGGTGGCACATCAGAAAGGCGCACAACCTTATTCACTTCGACAAGAGCTGCTTCACTTTTGCGCAGCGAAATTCTGGCACCGCGTATTTCATAAGCAACGGGGTCTCCCAGAGGAGATTCTCTGAGAACCTTCACTATAACACCGGGCAGTATTCCCATAGAGAGTATTCTTCGATGTACGGCACCATTGCCCAGCACTCTGGTGACAACGGCCATGTCGCCTGGTACAAGTTCGCTAAGTTTCACGGTTGGATTATCGAATACACCTATTTAAAATTAACTAAACATTTTTGGGTATCCGAAAACAAAAATGCAAAAAGAAATCAGAGAGATTTGAATCTTCTTCTTAGTTTTTTGAGCACCGAAGGGAGTGTTGTGTATTCCATGTCCTCCAGAGGCAATCTGTGCGGCTCGAACGGGCCATGTCTTCTCATGTAATCCGCTATTTCCTGCGCGGTCTCTCTCGCTTTATCGAATGCCGGGTCGTCAAAGAGATCAACGGGACCCACGAGTTTTCCGTTTGCGATCTGGAATCCCAGAGCGGCCACACGCGGCGGACCGTCAAATCTCGTGCAGTGGGCATTCTTTATGCTCACGGGCATCAACGGGCCGTTGTGGGAGCCGCGCATCCAGCCGGATACGAGGTGCGGAAACGCGAAGGGTTCAAGAACCTCGCCCAGCGCGGGTGCGCCGCTCTGCGCTCTCACGAGAGCTACGGGGTCGTCTTTGCCCACATACTCCCCAGCAATCTGATACAGTTTTTCGGTGCTGACCACGGCCACAACCTCACCGTTGAGTTTTGGATTTTTCTCGGAGGCGTAGACCCTTTTTATAACATATCTGCTTTTTGCGCCGATGAGCGCGAGCAGGTCATACATTTCTTTCGGTGTGTGAAGCATAACTTTCTTGTGCTTCATTATGTCCCAGACTTCGAAAATGAAACCATCGTGCATGCTCGGATCTATCACGAGCCCAGCGGTGTTGAAAGGATCTGCAAATATGCGATATATCGGGAGATTGAAAGCACCCGGCTCCGTTTTATCCATCATAAACGCAACAATTGGCTCACTTTTCCTCTCCGTGATTTCCATCTCCGCGATTCCCGGTCCCATGCCCCTGACATTGCCGGAGAATGCATCCTTGAGCAAGTCCTGACCTGCACCGTACAGTTTCAGTTCTTTTGCGATTTTGGTGGCGGCCACGAAGGTGTCCCAAGCAAGTTTATGCACCTCTTCGCTGTCAACTCCTTTGCGGTGCGTCATAATCAGCTGGAGATCATCGCCCACACCCGTCACATGAAAATCCTCTATGATGTGTTCGTCTTTGGCTTTCTGGAGTTCCTCTTCCGCTTTTTTAATGAGCTCCGGATGCACGGTTGCATGCCCTGGAAAACCACCAACATCCGCTTTGATCAAACTCACGGTAATTTTGTTGCTCATTTACAATCACCGTGCCTACATCACCGCGCAAAATATAAAGATTGCGAAAAATGGAAAATCCACTCACGAATGGAATCCAAAAATAAAAAGAGAGAGAGCCACCCACCCTTCTTCCCTTTGTTTTGTTAGCATGATACATGACAGCAAGACCCATAGTGTAGTAACACATATAAACTTTTCTACACATTGGTGTCCAGGGAGTTTGCGCAGTACGAATCACGATGCTCCAAAACAATTTTAATCGGTGAGGCAATACCCTTGTTATGTTCAAAGCGCTTGTGAATCCAGAAAGTGTTGCTGTTATTGGTGCCTCAGCAAATCCAAACAAAATAGGGCATGTTGTTCTCAAGAATCTGATCACGCACGGGTATAAAGGTAGAGTTTATCCAATCAATCCGAAGAGCAATGAGATTCTCGGATTCAAAGTTTATAAGTCTATACTCGATGTGCCCGAAGATAAGGTGGATCTCACAGTTATAACGCTTCCCGCAGAACTTGTTGTGAAGATAATAGATGAAGCGGCATCAAAATCAAGGTTCATAATACCCATAGCGGGCGGATTCGGAGAGACTGGAGAGGAGGGCAGGAAAAGGGAGATGAAATTAAAAGAAGCGGCGAAGAAACACGGGGCGCGTATTGTGGGGCCGAATACCGTGGGGATATATATCCCGTCCACAGGTGTGAATACCGCGCTTGTCGTGCCCGAAAGAAGCCATTTTCCGCATGACGGGGACATCGCGTTCATAACCCAGAGCGGCGCGCTCGGTCTGCTCACCATGGATTCTGTGAGCATGTACGATGTTGGATTTTCAGCGTTCATAAATCTGGGCAATCGGGTGGATGTGAACGAAAATGAGCTCATGGAGTATTTCGGCGGTGATTCAAAAACGAAGGTCATCGCGCTTTATATTGAGAGCTTTTCTGATGGCAGAGAGTTTATGCGCGTGGCAAGGGATATATCCCCGCGCAAGCCCATAGTTATACTCAAGGCGGGTAGAACCGCCCGTGGCGGCAGGGCTGCAAGTTTGCACACAGGGGCGCTGGCCGGGAGTGATGCCGTTGCGGATGGGGCGTTCAAGCAGTGTGGTGTTATAAGGGCATACGACGAGGTGGAGTTGATCGATTTCTCCCGCGCGCTGGCGTACGGAAAGCCAATATACGGCGACAATGTCGCCGTTGTCACCTCCGCTGGCGGGGTGGGTGTGGTTACCACCGATTACATCGAAAGCAAAACGCGGGGCATAGGGATGAAAATGGCGGAGTTGAGCGCCGAAACGAAGCGAAAGATAAGGGAAGAGGTCGTGCCCTTTGCATCCGTGGAGAACCCTGTTGATATGACAGCCCAAGCAAGCGATGACGATTACGATGGCGTGCTTGAAGCCCTGAACGAAGATGAAAATGTGGATGCCATACTGGTTTACGCACTTTTCCAGACTCCGCTGATTTCCGAAAAACTTGTGGATATAATCACGAAATGGGTGCGTAAAGGAGACAAGCCCATAGTTGTGGGAACAATTGGAAGCGAGTTTGCGATAAATATGATGAAAAAGTTTGAGAGGAACAGGGTGCCCGTGTATCCAAGCATAGAGAGAAGCGTCAAAGCTCTCAGGGTTCTGAGGGAGCGTGCCAGAGTGTTAGAATACTTTCAGGAGGGATGCGAATGAATGAGTATGAAGCCAAGCAGCTGCTTATGAAATACGGGATCAGTGTGCCGAAAGGATTTTTTTTGGAAAATCCCTCGACGCTTGATGAGCAGAGGGTAGCTGATTTGAAGTATCCGCTCGTGGTCAAGGTTTGCAGTGAGAAAATACTCCACAAAAGCGATGTGGGCGGTGTGATTCTCAACATAAAAAGTTTTGAAGAACTAAAAAACGCCGTTGATGCGCTTTATGAAAGATTCAGCGCGCCGGTGCTGGTTGAGGAGATGATACCAGGCGGAGTGGAGCTTATAATAGGTGTGCTGAAGGACCCATCTTTCGGGCACGCGATTATGTTCGGGCTCGGAGGTATATTCACAGAGATATTCAGGGATGTAACCTTCAGGGTTATTCCAATATCCCGCAAGGATGCGGAGATGATGATTTCGGAGATCAGGGGAAGCAAAATACTCGACGGCTATCGCGGTGTAAAAGTGAACAAAGATAAAATTATTGAATTGTTGCTCAAGGTCTCGAATATGATAGAAGAGATGAGGAACAGAATTGAAGGTATGGACCTCAATCCCGTACTAGCAACGGAGCAGGATGTATTTGTGCTGGATGCGAAAATAATCGAAAAAGATTAAAAATCATAACGGCAATACAGAAACATGAGAGAGTTTCGCACGCAGAATCTCTATGGTGGATTTTACGAGGGGGCCAAAGGTACGGTGTTTCTTCTTCACGGTCTATTATCATCCTCAGCGGAATTTTTTGATTATCCGGAGAGGATCAACGATGTGGGATATTCGGTGCTGAGTTTTGATTTTTCCGGGCACGGGAAAAGCGGCGGGGCGCGTGGATATGAAGACATTGCCAAGAACCTGAGGGATATAGAAATATGGAAAAATTTTTTGGGAAAGCGCGGATTACTGCGCAAACCTCTGATTTTGGTGGGACACAGTCTCGGTGGGGCCACCGTGATATACGCCCTTGCCAGAAATATGGGCGATGCAGGCGTGGCAATCGCACCGGCGCGGAGTATACGGGATTTGCTCACACCCGGCCAGCGATTCGGGTTCTCGCTGCTGTATCATCTGAACTCTCTTAAGCAGGCTATCACAGGAAAGCCCATATATGTTCGGTATAAAGCCGATTACAGCCTTCTGTATTCGGATAAATCTGCGGCGATCAAAGGAGCGCGCGCTGGATTTCTCGGAGATAAAATTGATATCAGGTCATACAAACCGCTTATGAGCGTGGACGCTGGTAATGAGGCACGCCGTGTTAAAAAGCCATGCCTTGTAATCGTCCCGTCTGAGGATAAAATGGTGCCGCCTGAAGAAGGAAAGAGAATATACGAATTGCTCGGCGGGGAAAAAGAGATGTATGTTGCGAAAGGCTACGGACATTCTGTTATGGGCGAAGATAAAGGAGATGTGTTTCAAAAAATAATGGAATTTATTGAGAAAATAGTTGCATCCAGTTCATAGCGCGTTTCACAGCCGCTCTCCATGCATCATACCTCTTTTTTGCCCAAGATTCGGATTTCTGGGGCATATATATCCTGTATTCTGTCGGTATATTCTTCAAATCTTCTTTTGATAAATTCCCTGAGGCGTATGCAGCCATAAGCGCCGCTCCAAAACCCGTTGTATCATCGCCACTCACGGTAACTTTCTTCTGTAGAATATCCGCCTGAAATTGCATCAAAAACTCGTTTGAGGTCATGCCGCCATCTGCTTTTATTTCGTTAACTGATACATTGTTTTCTACAACATCAAGCACATCTTTAACCATATACGCAACCGCTTCCAGCGCGGCGCGGGACAGATGCTCTTTTTTTGTGTATCTCGTTAGACCTATTATAAGCGCGCGTGCATTTGGGTCCCAGTATGGTGCGCCAAGCCCGGATAGTGCGGGGACAAAGAACACAGCCGATTCCTCGGATGCAGCATCGCTCCACAGCCCCATGTTTTTCAGGAAATCCACGGCGGAGCCGGCGTTGAGTATGCTTCCTTCAAGCGCAAACTCTCTGCGACCATCTATGGCCCATGCCACCGTGCTCAGTAGCCCGTTCTCTTTTACTATCTCTGTGCCTGTGTTGGTTAAAATGAATGCACCTGTGCCGTAAGTTACCTTTGTCGCACCCTGATTGAAGCATCTCTGGCCGAACAGCGAGGCCTGCTGATCTCCGAGTATGGCGCGTATCTCCACATTCCTTCCATGGATTTCAGCATCTCCAAAATAATAGTCTGAGTCACGGATTTCTGGGAGAAGCGCCTGTGGGATGTTGAATATAGATAGTAGCTCATCGTCCCACCAGCCCTCGCGCAGGGAGTATAGAAGTGTGCGGGAGGCGTTGGTGTGGTCCGTTGCATGAACCTTTCCTTTCGTGAATTTCCAAACGAGGTAAGTATCCACGGTGCCGAACAGCAATTTTCCAGATTTGGCTTTTTCCCGGAGTTTGGGGTATGTGTCAAGGATCCATGCGATTTTGGATGCTGAAAAGTACGGATCCGGAACGAGACCAGTTTTGGAGTATATTAAATCGTGCCACTCTTTTTTGATTCTATTAATAATCTCAGCGGTGCGGCGGCACTGCCACACTATCGCATTGTAAACAGGTTCTCCGGTATCACGGTGCCAGAGCACGGTGGTCTCTCTCTGGTTTGTTATTCCCATAACCTTTGTATCAGGAAAAGAGGAAACGAGGCTGTAAACCTTCTTCCAGATTTCGGTGGGGGATTGCTCGTACCATCCCTCCTGAGGACAGATCATTGTCAACGGTTCGCGTCTCGTCTCTTTCAAATTCAAATTCTCATCGAAAAGATGTACCTTGATGTTCGTCGTACCTTCATCGATGGAGATGTACATACTCCTATTATTGCGGCGGGCAATTTTATTTTTTCGAACAATGCAGGAATTTATATAAACGAGCATCTCTTAGCCAGAAGCCATGGAATTGAAAGCCACGGTTCAGATCGGTAAGAAGGGAATAACCGAAGAGATCCTGTCCGAAATTAAAGCGCAATTGAAAAAGAGGAAGGTGGTGAAGATAAAGTTTCTGAAGAACACTGACCGCGAGAATTTGAAAGTCAAAGTTGCAGACATCGCCGCAAAGGTCAATGCGGAGGTGGTTGAAATCAGAGGGTTCACGGCGATTCTCAGAAAGAAGTGAGTTTATCAATCTCCTCTTTCAATTCTGAATATGTGCTTTTCAGACCCTGCACGATTACCTTTGTGTCAGATAGCACGGGCATAAAGTTCGTGTCCCCGCTCCATCTCGGCACGATGTGGAGATGAAAATGTCCTTCGATACCGGCACCCGCCACACGGCCGATATTAACTCCAAGGTTGAATCCGTGCGGGTTCATACGGTTTTTAATGGCCCGAATTACCAGAGAGGATAATTTGTGAATCTCCAGCCATTCTTCTTCTGTGAGCTCTTCCAGCTCGCCCACATGTCTGTACGGTGCAACCATAACATGGCCCGGGTTGTAGGGGTAGTTGTTTACGATGATGAAAGCGTGCTTGCCGCGATACAGAATAAGATTTTTCTCGTCTTCGTTCTGTTTCGGGAAAAAGCAAAATATGCATTCCTGCGGTTTTTCCATGCGCACATACTCTATTCTCCAAGGTGCCCAGAGATGCTGCATAGACGCCTCTATAACGCGATGATTTTTAAAATTATCGTGCATATCTTTTTAGTATTCTGTGGTATCTCCGTAATCTAAAATTATTTTACGCTTCAATTTAACCCTGCCAGTATTTGAAAAACTAAGTCATCAATCTTTTAATATGCCCTTTGGCATAACATCCCCTAATCTTTTGTGCACTTCCGATTTGAACATTTCCCAGTCATCGATTTTTTTGCATTCCAGTTTTCCTTTAGATTCTGTCGATACTTCGCATAACTCATAGGTTGCCTTTATTCCGTACTTATCTAGAATCTCTCCAATTTTTAATATAATTGGATACCATATGGAACTCAACATAATTGTGTCTTTTGCAGTTTTTAGAAGAATTTGTCCCTCTGAAATTTTTGGAACTCTGTAATCATAAGTGATTTCTAATGA
>WAOZ01000221.1 GCA_015520975.1 DHVE2 group archaeon
TATTTCACCTCCTTGTTATTTGTTTCTTTCATTTGTTTATTTACCCTCATGCCCGCCGCCTCCAATGTGCCGACAATTGAATATAACGGTTTTGCGGCTATGCGAAGCCCACGAAGTGGGTTTGGACGGAGCGGTAGCGAAGTCGCATAGCCGCTAGTATTGCGCCCCCGCAGAAGCGGGGCCGAAGGAGTTGCGGTTTTGTTCCCGAAAACCCTTTTACCGTTCCCCTTCTGGGAGTTAGATAACATAGTTATTTTTTCGTTAGGGTTTGAGGGAACTGTGCCGTTAGGCACAGCCCGATGGGCAAAACCGCAATTGCGTAAGTACTCCAATTGTACGAACTTTTTATTCGCATAACCCCCAACATCGGAGTTATCAGGAAATTTTATTGCCCCATAACTCATTAAAGACAAAATGATATTTGAGAATAAAAATCTTACGCCCAAATATGGTATAAATCCATGAACAGATTAATAGAGAGCCAAAAAATAAACGCATGATAAAAGAAAGAGGAATCGCAACCCAATCATGCCCCGAATTTTTCGGCGCGATTTGCGGCATTGAGAAGCACGGGCATAACATCCTTTCCGCATAGGTGCAATGTACCCTTCGCGCATGAAACTTCATCGAATCGAACGCCGTCTCTCCTCGCATCGGTGCTGTAAAGCAGCACAGGTACGGGGTCACCGGTATGGTCTCCCACACTGCACGGTGTGGAGTGATCTGCGGTTATCATAACCACAGTATTCTCCGGTAGAATATCCACCAGATGCCCGATGGCGTCATCTATTCTTTTAATCACCTCAACTTTTTTCACAGGTTTCATATCATGCCCGGCAAGATCGGGTGCTTTTATGTTCACCAGCACAAAATCATGCGTTTCTAAAGCCTCCACAGCCTTAGTCATTTTACCGCGCATATCTGTGTCGTAACTGCCCGTTGCACCGGGGAAATCTATGGGTTCTATGCCTGCAAGTTTGCAAATCCCTCTTATTAGCGGAGTGCCGACGACGCAGGCCCCTTTCATATTCCACATATCCTCGAACTTTTTGAGATGCGGCACCATACCCGCACCGCGGGGCAGAAGTATGTTCGCTGGAGGCAATCCCTTATTTTTCCTTTCGATGTTTACAGGATGCTTATCCAGAATCTCATGAGCCAGTTTCACAAATTTGTTCAGCACACGCGCAGTTTTTTCCGCTTCGGGTACGAGTGGTTTTGCTTCGTGAACCACCGCACCGGTTTCATGAGGGTCCACATCGGTGATTTGCGGACTCAGATTCGGGCCACGCATCACCAGCGCTGCACGATGCTCGACGCCGGGTTTGATGTAGAATTTTACGCCCTCTATTTCGATGCCGTTAAGCTCTTTAATCAGTTCGTGCGTGCCGCTTTTTATCCTGCCCGCTCTTCTATCGATGACTTTCATATTCTCATCTACGGTTGCAAAATTGCATCGAAACGCGATATCTCCGGGCTCAAGGTCCATATCCAGCCCGGCAGCTTCGAAAGGACCGCGTCCCGTGTAAACTTCGTACGGCTCGTATCCGAGCAGAGATAAATGTGCGGTATCGCTTCCCGCCCTTATGCCGGGGGCAATGGGATACATCAATCCGTGAGAGCTCCTTTCGGACATCGAATCAAGGTTTGGTGTGTGGGCGTACTGAAGGGGAGTTTTGAATCCGAGGGTTTCAACCGCTCTATCACCGAGGCCATCGAGTATTATGAGAATTATTTTTTTGCGAATCATAGGGGAGTTATATGCGTATTTGTTTATTAAACATTACCGTCCTCTTTTCCGATAACGGCGTCTATTTTCGAATCCATCGTGGCATCTTTATCGATACGATGATCTATTTTCATGGATATTATCACCCTTTGTGCCCCGGCGTTTAAAACAGCCTCCTCCGCGTCTTTAACCGCATCAAAAATATCCTCAAGTTTCTGCGCTTCTATTATGGTGCTCATGGGCGTAAGCATCAGTTTAAGGTTTCTGTTTTTTAACATTTCATAGGCAATTCGCACATATTTAGAAACGCTCACCCCAGTGCCGAGCGGCGTTATGCTCACCTCTGCTATTATCATATTAAAACCATTGCATAGATACTTAAAAATTTTTGCGACAATTTCCGTAAAATTAATAAACACGAAAGTTGTTATATCTGACTGCTAAAAAGGTGATGAGCTATGAAGATTAAAGCTACCGAAAAGGAAATAAATGAGGTCTTTGAGAGGTATAAAAGTGAGATTTTCATAGACCCTGAAAAGGGCAGTATGTTTTTTGACGGTGTGAAGATCACCTGGGTGCGAAGCTCAATATTCTATATTCTGTTCAAAAAGATAAAATATCTCATCGGAGAGAGCGCTTATTCGCTGATTATGTACGCCGCGATGGAGCACGGTGCGAATTTTTACAGAGTGCTGAAAGAGAAGTATGATAAGGAAGGGAAGGAGCTCACCGAAGAGGATGTGCTGAAATACACGGCGGCAGAGTTCCCGGCAATAGGCTGGGGCAGCATAGAGATTGAAGTTGAAGAAAACGAGATACGCGTTGTGGCACCTTACGGTTTCCCTGCAGGCAGAACCTTTGTTGATAACGGTGAGCGCTCCGATATACCCGTGGATGCGTATGTTATGGGCTATCTCCTTGGCCTGTTTTCAGAGATGAGAGGTAAAAAGATGGTGGGCGAGGAAGTGGAGTGCGTGGCGCGCGGCGATGAGCGCTGCCTCATGGTTTTCAAAGTCAAGGAGTAACTTTAAATCTCTCTTTTTTTATGAGGATACAGTGTTTGAAAATCATCCGCTTTTGAAGAATGAACTCATCGAGATTCGCGAGTATCAGGTGAATATAGCGAAAAGTGCTTTGAGAGGGAACACCCTTGTGGTATTGCCCACCGGGCTTGGAAAGACTGTGATTGCCATATTCATTATTGTAGAGGTTCTTCGCAGAAAGGGCGGGAAGATTCTATTTCTGGCACCCACCAAGCCTCTGGTGGAGCAGCATGTTAGAACTCTTAAAAATCTTACAAAGGTGAAGAATATAGCTCTTTTAACTGGTGAAATTCGCAAAAATAAAAGAAAGGATCTTGTTAAAGACGCGGAGATTGTTGTGTCAACACCGCAGGTGATACAGAACGACATACAATCTGGGGACATAAATATAGGAGAGTTCACGCTCATAGTGTTCGATGAGGCACATAAAGCGGTGGGAAACTATGCCTATGTGTATATCGCAAAAGAATATGCAAAAAGCAGGGAGGATCATCTCATCCTTGCCATGACCGCATCACCGGGCGGCTCCGAGGAAAAGGTTATGGAGATTATTGAAAATCTGAGGATAGAGAATGTTGAGATTCGCACTGAGCATGATGCGGATGTGAGAAAATATGTGAAGGGCATTAAAACGAGAATCGTCACACTGCCCATGCCGGAAGAATTGAAAAAATTGCATAAGGCACTTAAAGAACTGTATGATGAAATCATCGCTGAACTGAGAAAATACGAGCTGTTTCTGAGAAAAAAGCGAATAACTAGAAAAGATTTGCTCATTGCTCAGGCAACAGTGCGTGATAGAATAGAAGAAGGAAACACGGACTATTACAATGCAGCAATGCTTTTAACAATGGCCATCAAGGTGGATTATGCAATGGAGTATCTGGAGACGCAGGGACTTGAAGCGTGTTACGAGCAATTGCAGAGGATAATCACGGAGGGCAATTCCAGAGACGGCAGCCGAGCCGCAAAAATGCTTGTTTCAAATGCAAGGTTCATTCAGGTGGTC
>WAOZ01000222.1 GCA_015520975.1 DHVE2 group archaeon
AAATATATCTTACAAGAATATATCTTCATACGCGAAAAATCTTAAAAAATTTTAAATAGTTCTTGTAAGATAACTCCTTATGGGGCAAATCGTCAGCAGAACAAATTACAATTATGCTGCCACCCGCAAGGTTATCTGGGTTGGGGGCAAAAACAACAGCAGGGGCATAACCATACCCAAAAGCATCGAGAGAGAACTCAAAATCACAGATAACACCCAGGCCCTTATTTACTATTCTCCAGAAAAAAGGCGTATTATGATACAACTCATAGAGCTCGGGAGCTTCGGCGAGGAAGAAATACTTGAGTCTCCGGAGGATTTGAAGTTAAAGCATTACAAATATCTGTTGCAACTCAAAGAATTCCTCGAAAACAAATCTAAAAATGATGATGGAAAGGACGGGATCAATAAGGCACCTTACATATCAAACCCGGAGATAGAGCGCTAAATCACCTTTATAGAGCATTATTTTTTAGATTGAAACCCTACGGTTCTATCTAAATTTCACCCATCCATGAGGGCGATTTTCTCCACAAATCCTTATAGGCGGGTGCTTTTTTCCAATCCCCTCACAAGCATCCTTATCTCTCGCTTTATCTTCTTCGCCTTCTCACCGTGCGCATTCTTTAATTCACGCCTCTTTGCATCTATCAATTTCAATCGCAGTATCAAACGCTTTATTTTCTTGATTATCTCTTTTCCATCCTTGTAGAGATACAACCGCACCTTCTTGTAACCGTCTGGTGTGATTATAACACATTCTCCAGGCCTGAATGTTCTCAGCTCCTTCTCGCTGAGGGGGTAATACTCCGTCAGTTGATATTCTCCACCTATCGTGGCACTACCTTTTCCGGTGCTGCTACTACTCTGCACAGGACGATAGTGCCAGAACTGTTTTTTACCTATACGCTCCAAGATGAATTTTGAGGTCCTATCATCCCACGCTCGGAACGAAAATACATAACCGTGCCCGGCCACAACCGCTTCGGTCAGTTCTTTTTTGTAGGCAACATCCACCTGCGCAAGAGACTGTATGCCTATCACAGAGGTTAAATGGAAAGAGCGCCCGTAATTAACAAGATTCTGGTACAGATTGAGCTTGGGTACATTCTGGAATTCGTCTATCAGGAAATATTTGTTGCGGATCTTACCATCTTTTCCATACTTGTTCTCACGGGCAAAAGAATACTTTATCGCTCTGTCTATCAACACACGATAAACGGGCCCGAGTATGTTCCCATGGGACACATCGTACTCTATAAACAGCTTTCTTCCCTTTGGATCTGCAATATATTCCCTTATGCTCATCTGTTTGTATTCCGCACTTCTCCCGAAACTGCCGATAAACAGCTTTTCTATGTTCGTCTGTAATACGCTCCATACACCAACTGCCTGCTTCTCCGATTCCGGATTAATGTGCTCCGCTATGCCTCTTACCTCCTTGTATTCTTTCAGTTTTTCATATGTGGTACGAATATCCGCTGAGTTCAGATAATTAACAAGGTCCTGGTTCGTCGGAAGAAAATCCCGAAACTCGGGTTTGTCTTTGGTTCTGCCGTTCTCGTAGTCTTCCAGAGCTGCAAGATACATCTCTATGCTCTCTCTCATCATAATATATACCACGGCAAAGAATATCTGTCGCGCCGTATCGATCCAGTATTTTTCCTGCATCCCTTCATCGCTCAATAACTCACTCGCTATCTCCTTGATATCATCAATCATCCTCGCCATCTGCACAGGATCCTCCGGATCATCGATGTCTATCTCCCAAAACAAATTCCAAGCGTAGTTTCCGCCTTCAACCGCCAAAACAATATCCTTATCCTTGTTTCCGAATTCTTCTAGATAATCTCCCTTTGGATCAAATATGATCCACGCATAATCATCACGATTGGGCAACTGATACACAATCTGCTTAATCCACTCGGTCTTGCCAGAGCCGGGTGCCCCCACCACCATTATTCCTGTGTTGATCCTGTCAAATATGAACGATCCATGGGTCTGTGTAGGTACCACCAGATAATCCGTACTGTCTTTGTACTTCTGCAACGGATGATACTTAACGGCCAGATACTTTTTCAGCTCCAGCATCAACAATATTAAAGCAACCGCCGATACCGCAAAAAAAAGAATATTTAATATGATGTTGTGCATGAAAACTATGCTTGGATATATACCCCATATGGGAATATCGTTTGGAGGTATAAACGGAAATACAAGAAAATAAAACGCTATGAACGAAAAAGGTATCAATAACACGGTCCACAGATATCTCTTGTCAACTTTACGAACATAATCGCCCCTGAAATCCTTTAAATCTCTGCGCCAGATCGAAAAAATCACAAGCGGAAGAAACACGAGAAACGGTAAAAAAGCGGTTACCACTAAACTAAATAACAGTATCATTTTAACTCTCCACGCGTCCTCCTGTCTCTCGTGAATCCTCGCTACTTCTTCAGCCTTTAACGGCTTCGTGGTCGCCATAACATTCACCTTCCAAGATCCATATTTATTACATCATCCACAGACCTGACCTTGAACTTGCGCATGTCTTTCTCCTCATTTTGTAAATGACTTTCTATCTCCTCCGTGACCTTCATTATTATCTTTATCCGTTGCATCTTCCTCTCGTCCCCCGTCTTCTTAACTTTCTCAACAACCTTGGGCGGAACACCTATCGGCTCTTTGAATACCTTCACCGCTATGTTTCTCATCAGATAATTCTCCCGCTTTTTGAACAGCAAATCCTCGGGGTAGTAAGCGGTCATAACTACATGAGAGTGCGGATGGTCCGTGTTGTAATGAAGCGCATACATGAAGCGTATGCTCGTACGATTATCCTGCCTAATGTATTCCCTTATGACCTGCGCTGTGTATTCCGAAAGAAATATCGGATGTATATACCTCGCAGGCGCAAATATAAACATTCTCGTAAGCATGGTATCCTCACTCATATCCACAAACTGCCTTATCTCATCTGCCGTAGCCCTCCTTCCGAGAGAGTTGAATAAACCTTTGTATTTCTTCTCGAGCAACTCAGATTTAAGAGAATGATACTTTATGTATCCGAGCCAACCCGTCGCGGGCCTTTTGATATACAGTGTCTTCACAATCATACAGGCTCACCAGCTTCTATCCTTATCTTTGCTAATTTCCTACCCGTCTTGTGCCATCGCTTGTTTGCCCGATCCCATATCGAGCCGTCTTCGTATCTGACAAACCTCGGATGCACCGCGAGAACCTTCAAATCTTTAACAATCGGATATTCACCACCGTAATCTATCAAAGGCCTCTCATCTTCTTCAATTTCGGATGCTACCGTCCCCTCATCATTTGCGCTTTCTTTTTCCTGCGGTTTTTCCTCATCATCCGATAGCACTTCATTAAGC
>WAOZ01000223.1 GCA_015520975.1 DHVE2 group archaeon
CCGCATCCGTTGCGCTATCAATTGCCTGCTTGCCAACGCGTATGGGCTCTATCACTCCGAGTTCCATCATATCTGCAACCTTACCCTCGTAAACATTGATTCCTGCATTTATATTGCCATCCTTATGCGCTTTTCTGAGTTCAATGAGCATATCTATCGGATCATGCCCGGCATTCTCAGCCAGACTCCTCGGGATAACTTCAAGCGCTTCTGCAAATGCCTCTATGGCAAGCTGTTCTCTGCCACCGACGCTCGCCGCGTAGTCTCTGAGTCTCAGTGCAATTTCAACAGCGCTTGAGCCGCCGCCGGTCACGATCTTTCCATCCTCAACCGCTCTGGCCACCACATACAGCGCATCTTTAAGGCTTCTCTCTATTTCATCCACCACATGCTCGGTGCCGCCTCTGATGAGTATGCTCACGCTCTTCGGATTCTCACAGCCCATAACGAATGTCATGTTATCCTCGCCGATTTTGCGCTCCTCAACCACAGCGGCGTGGCCGAGTTCCTCCGGGCTGAGATCATCAAGGTTCGTTATTATTTTTCCACCCGTAGCCTTGCTGAGTTTCTCCATATCGCTCTTCTTCACCCTGCGAACCGCATATATACCGGCCTTGGCCAGGAAATGCTGTGCCATATCATCTATGCCCTTCTGACAGAGGACCACATTAGCACCGCTCTTCTTTATTTTCTCAACCATCTCTTTTAAGAGTTTCTCCTCCTCCTCAAGGAACGCATGTATCATCGCAGGATCCTTTATTTGTATGTTCGCGTCAATCTCTGGCTTTTTGACTTCAAGCGCGGTGTTTATCAATGCAATTTTAGCATCCTTAACAACCTTGGGCATTCCGGGATGCACCTTCTCTTTATCGATTATCATACCATCTATGAGCTGGGTGTCATCTATTGCTCCACCCTGCTTCTTTATAATCTGAATTGCATCCACATCAACTCTCCATTTACCATTAATCTGCTCTGCAACGCGCTTCACAGCCTTAACCGCAATATCGCTCAGAAGTTCTTTCGCCATGCTTGCGCTCTTGCTGCTGAGCGCGGTAGCTGCGATTTTCTTCAGCAGTTCTTCATCATCAACGCTGATGGGTTTCGCAATCTCATCAAGTATTGCTTTGGCCTTCTCCGCAGCCATTCTGTATCCAGTGGCTATCACTGTTGGATGCACATTCTGATCTATCAGTTCCTCGGCATTTTTGAGCAGTTCACCCGCCAGAACCACCGCGGTTGTGGTACCATCACCGACCTCACTGTCCTGTGTTTTTGCCACTTCTACCATCATCTTCGCGGCTGGATGTTCAACATCAATCTCTTTCAAAATAGTAACGCCATCATTCGTTATTACAACATCACCCAGAGAGTCCACAAGCATCTTATCCATGCCTCTCGGTCCAAGCGTGCTTCTCACCGCCTCAGCAATGGCACGCGCCGCGGCGATGTTGTTTCTCATCGCCTCACGCCCAGTTTCCCTTCTTGTACCTTCTTTGAGTATCAGTATCGGCTGACCTGCCATCATTTCTCATCACCTCCGACGACTGTAAAAAACTTCTTCTATATAAAACTTTCTGATGGTTTTCATCAAACCCATTGAACTGCAAAACCAGTAAAAATGAGTATTTCCATGATATAAATAATATCAAAAAGATTTTTCAATTTTCACAC
The DNA here is from genome assembly GCA_015520975.1 of DHVE2 group archaeon. GTDB lineage: Archaea > Thermoplasmatota > Thermoplasmata > Thermoplasmatales > Aciduliprofundaceae > S143-98. The sequence goes on from WAOZ01000223.1 coordinate 1,675, forward strand.
ACGCTGTTAGCAAAGCACCTGTCACAGACGCCAGAGAAAAAGACAGGACCACACCGTATATTCCCATCTGCGAATCCATCATCTGCGCGATTATTGGTGCCAGAAAGCCGCCGATATTCAGAACTGAAACGAATATCCCAGATGCCATTCCGAAGTACCTAGTATCTATGTTTATCTTCGAGAGAAATGCGAAAAACAGCGGTATGGTACCACCTATGAAAAATCCGGTGAGTAAAGAGAAAAGCCATACCAGTGAGGTCCCGCTGACCACACACCATCCGAATATGTAAATGAAAATCGCAGTTGCCAGTTGATATAATATTGCGGCTCTTTTCTCTCCAATTTTCTGAGACAAACGAGGTAAAAAGAGCAAGCCGCATATCAAAGATGCAGATATGGATGCAACAATAACGGGCACCAGCGCTCCGAGACGCTCAATCAGCTGCTCCTGTGACGGAAGATATGTGGTGGCACCGAAATATGTGATGAGAAGCGTTAGATTGGCCACGGACACAAGCCACAGATACGGATTTTTTGCAACAACGCTGAATCCCTTTCTAACATCTATCTTGAAACTCACATCTTTGGCAACTTTCATCCACAGTGGAATTACAGGGACGAAAAATAGAGCATAAACTATGAAACAGATATCCCATCCCACATATTCGGAGAGTATCGCACCGGCAATCAGCGCAACTATTGCGCCTGCAGGTAATCCGGACATGTAAATACCCGATGCAAGTGCCTGCTCTTTTTTGGAGAACTCCGCTTCTGCGATCTTGGGCAGATTTGGAAATATGACCGCCATCCCCACACCGTAAACCGCCGTTAAAAATGTGAATTCCAGAAGATTTCCCGCAACACCCCTGAGAGCGCCAGCACACAGCGTTATCAGCATTCCAAGAGTGGCTGTTTTTTTAGTGCCCACTTTGGTCACCATCACGCCCACAGGTATCGAGAAAATAACCATCATAAGTATGGGCAGCGATAGGAGAAAAGAGTAATACTCTGCGGATATGTGCAGCGAGCTGGATATCGAATCTCTGAGAACCGCGGGAAGCACATCCCCTGCCCACATCGAAAAATTCACAAACCATGCTATTGCCAGAATTTTCCATTTGTATTGCATCATGCGGGAATATGCGGAACAACTAAAAATATTCTTTGACTGCGGTGAATAAGCAAAGAGTTTATTTCCTTCTAAGCAATTACCCGGGCTATGAAATGCGTTCTTGAAAAAATAGATGAACTGCGTGAAGAAATCGTGAATTTTATGGTAAAAATGATTTCCATACCTGCCGTGAATCCGGCGTTCGGTGGCGAGGGGGAGAAAAAACGTGCCGAGTTCCTTGAAAAGAAATTGAGAGAAATTTGCGACGAGGTTAAGAGATACGATGCCGTTGACGAAAACGGACTCACCCGTCCGAATCTTGTGGGAATAATATTCGGAGAGAACAAAAACAGAACCCTATGGATTATAGGACATATGGACACTGTGCCTGAGGGTGATATATCTCTCTGGAACTATCCCCCTTACGAACCTGTGGTTAAAGAGGGTAAAATTTACGGTCGTGGCACAGTGGATAACGGACAGGCGATAGTGGCATCATATTTCGCAGCCAAAGCTATGCTCATGTGCGGGGTTCGCCCCAAAATCAATTTAGGGTTGGTGTTCGTATCCGATGAAGAGGCGGGCAGCAAATACGGTCTGCACTATCTTATGGATAAGGACCTGTTCATGAAAGATGATTTAGTTGTGGTTCCGGACGCGGGAAACGAGGACGGTTCATTCATAGAAATCGCTGAGAAAAGCGCTGTCTGGCTTAAAATCACAACACACGGAAAACAGGCCCATGCCAGCATGCCTCATATGGGCATAAATGCGCATCGTATAGGAATGCGATTCGCGCTGGAAGTGGATGAATATTTGCACAGAACATACAGCGCAAAAAACAAACTTTTCAATCCCCCCGAGTCAACATTTGAAATAACAAAGAAAGAGAAAAATGTAGATAACATAAACACAATACCCGGTACGGATGTGTTCTACTTTGATTTTCGCGTGCTTCCTGAATACGATTTAGATAGGATAATAGAAGATATCAAAAATATAGCAGAGCGCATAGGCAAAGAAAGCGGTGCAAAGATAGATATCCAAATCGTGCAAAAGAGCGTGGCACCGCCACCAACACCTGAGAACTCTGAAATTGTCGTGAAACTCAAAAACGCGCTAAAAACTCTCAGAGGCATCGACGCCAGAGTTGGAGGCATAGGCGGAGGCACCGTTGCAGCCGCGTTCAGAAGAATAGGCATACCTGCAGTTGTCTGGGCCACAATAGACGAGGTGGAGCACCAGCCAAACGAGTTCTGCAGAATAGAAAACATAATAAAAGATGCAAAGGTTTTCGCCTATCTAGCCCTCAACTAATCTTTTCGGGGCATGGTAATCTACCGAAAAAAATTAAATACTTTTAAAAAATTTAGGTATTTATGCGCGAAGTTTGGGAGAAGTATCTGGAAACCATATACGAACTGAAAATGGAGAAGGGATATGTGAAGCCAGTGGATATTGCGCAGAGACTCGGCATAAAGCCATCCAGCGTGACGGAGATGTTGCAAAAACTCGCTCGAAAAGGGTTCATTCACTACGAAAAATACAGACTTGTGGATTTAAC
>WAOZ01000224.1 GCA_015520975.1 DHVE2 group archaeon
GGAGATGTGTATAAGAGACAGGAAATACCATGTGGCAGCAAAAAAATCACGCGAAAACACATATACGCGAGAATAAAGAGGGAGGATTTCCTGAAATTTATGGATTTCCTGTTTGAAATTGAAGAATATCCCCATTTCGCCATAATCTCCGTGACGGACCTTGGAGAAGAAATCGAGTTACTGTATCATTTCACCATTGATTATGGCAAAAAGCACGAAGAAAAATTAATATCGCTGGGAGTTAGCCTGCCGAAAGATGACCTGAAGATACCGACGATAACGGATAGAATTCCGGGTGCGCTTGTATCAGAGCGTGAAGTTCATGAAATGGTTGGTGTGGAATTCATAGGACTTAAAGATACCAGACATATGTTCCTGCCACAGAACTGGCCCGAAGGTAAGTATCCGTGGCGCAGAGATGAGACCTTCCCCGAAGATATGCTGATTAAACTATACGAGAGGTGGAAAGAATGAGCGGTGGTAAAAAATATACAATTCCAGTTGGACCGCTTCATCCAGCCGTTCACGAGCCCATCACAATAAAGATAGATGTTGAGGGAGAGCACATTGTGGGTGTGGATGTTTTCTGCTCGCAGGTGCACCGTGGAATAGAGTGGCTGGGCATGAACAGAAACAATCCCATTCAGAGCATATATCTCTCAGAAAGAGTATGCGGTATCTGCAATATATGTCATCCACTCTGCATGGTTCAGGCTGTTGAAAAAGCCGCTGAAATCATGCCCACTGAGCGTGCGGAGTATATAAGAGTGATAATGGCCGAACTGGAACGAATACACTCGCATCTTCTCTGGGCCGGCGTGGCTGGACATGAGATTGGATTTGACACTGTGTTCCATTATACTTGGGCTTTGAGAGAGGCCGTGATGGATTTGATTGAGTATCTCACAGGTAATAGAGTCACAAAAGCAATAATGATGTTTGGCGGTGTGCGAAGAGACATCGATGAAACGGGTGTGCGTAAAATAAAAGAAGGTATGCAGTACTATTTAGAGAGATTCCATAAAATAGAAGAAATATTCCTGCACGATCCAACGATAAAGATGAGAACCAGAGATGTCGGGATACTGACAAGAGAAGATGCCCTTAAACTATGCGCTGTGGGGCCCACGGTTAGAGCCTCGGGCATACCGAAGGATGTGCGCCAGGATTTCCCGTATGCAGCGTATGCAGATATCGGCGTTGATGCTATCACCCCAGATATGTACAACGGTGAGGTTCACGGGGATGTGTTTGACAGAATCATTGTACGTTTGCTTGAAGTTAAGCAGAGCATTGAAATAATAAATGCCGCGCTGGACAATATGCCCTCCGGACCCATCCTTGCGGAACCCAATCTTGTAAAACTGCAAATGCTACTGAAGAAGGCCGATGGTGAAGGCGTGGGAAGGGTTGAAGCACCGAGAGGCGAGGATATACATTATGTGAGGCTCCGTAAAGGCGAAGAGCCGTTTTTCTCGTGGAAGATAAGAGCGCCAACATACAACAACCTGCTTCCGTGGATTCCAATGCTCATGGGCGAGCAGATCGCGGATGTGCCCATCATTGCGGCTTCAACGGATCCGTGTATGTCGTGTCTTAACAGAGTGACTGTGGTCGATGTGAACTCCAGCAAAGAGTATGTGCTTACAAAGGAGAAACTGCATGAATTGAGTATTAGAAAAACAAGGAGGTTGATGCGCAATGCTCACTGAAATTGAGCAGATTCTGTACATCATCATAGGCACCTTTCTGGTGAGTGCATTCGGAATACTGTTCGGATTAAGCGCAAAAGGAATTGATAGAAAACTCGCCGCACACATGCAATGGCGCGTAGGACCTCCTTTACTCCAGCCCTTCTACGATGTTAAAAAATTGCTGGTTAAGGAGAGCGTCGTTCCTCAAAACGCAGTTTCCTGGCTTTTTAATTCCGCACCTATAGTGTGCCTTGCATCCACCATAGTTATTCTCCTTTACATTCCGCTAGGGCCATTCAACCCGGTCCTTCAGGGATACGGCGATGCGATTCTCATACTATATCTTCTCACTATTCCATCTCTCGCCATGGTTGCCGGTGGTTTTGCATCGGGCTCACCGTTTGCCACCGTGGGCGCTCAGAGAGAGATGGTTCTTATGATGGCTTATGAGTTCCCGCTCGCCACGGCAATTGTTGCACTTGCCTGGAAAATGAATATCGTCGCTCCGTCCTTACCCGCATTTTCATTAACTACCTTCGCCCAGCATCCGATATGGGATGTCGTGGGACCTCTGGGATTCATAGGTGCAGTCATACTGCTCGTTGTTCTGATCATAGTAACCCCCGGCGAAATTGCAAAGGTTCCATTTGACATAGCGGAGGCGGAGACGGAAATCGCCGAAGGTGTTCTTGTGGAATACTCTGGCAGAAATCTCGGCCTCTTTTATCTTGCAGACGCCGTGAAAGCTGTTGTTCTCTCATCGCTGATAGTGGCTCTGTTTTTCCCGTACAATCTATCACCGCTTCTTGCAGGGTACATATCCCTGCCGAATATCTGCTGGAATGTCGTGGATTTCCTGTTCTTCCTTCTGAAAATAGAGATTGTGCTTTTCGTAGCAATGACATTCATCAGAGTATCCGTTGCGAGATTCAAGGTGGATCAGGTGGTCAGAGCTTACTGGTTATATCTCACGGTTGCAGCGATTATAGGGCTCGTGCTTATAGTGCTCGACGGTATGGCAATATGAGGTGATGTTAAATGATGATGCATGAAGTGTTGAAGTTGCTGTTTAAAAAACCGTTCACAAACAAATTCCCTGCAAAATACGCACCAAAAAGCACATACGGTTTCATCAAACTTGTAAAGGAAGGAAAAGCACAGATAATACCTCCCGTTCCAACGCCTCCAAAATTCAGAGGTAAACTCAAGTATGATAGAGAATCCTGTGTGGGCTGCGGACTCTGTGTTAAAGTATGCCCGGCGAAGGCCATCGAACTTGTGACTTATAAAGAAGAGCCTAAAGAGGAAGGTGCAAGACCCAAAATAATAAGAAAAATAAGAATTTACATTGGCAGATGTGTCTACTGCTCGCAGTGCGTGGATATATGCCCAAGAAACTCTTTGAGTATGACTGATGAGTTTCTGCTAGCCAATGAAGACAAACTCGCCAAAGAATTGATCGTGGAGTGAAAAATCTCACTTCGCTGAATTCTATTTTTTATTTCCATTTTCATTATCCAAAGTTTTATGAGGAAGCATTAAATCATAAATCGTCATACCGCTCGTGGTGATGACCTATGATAGAGGCGTACATACTCCTAACACTCGAAGTGGATAAGGTCGGAAAGGTTCTCAAAGAAATAAAAAAGAGAGTTCCAGAGGTTAAAGAGGCAAGCGGCGTGACGGGACCCTATGACGCGATCCTTCGGGTTGAAGCGCCAAACCTGAGAAAACTGAGCAGAAGTATCGTTTCCAAGATTTACCAGATTGAGGGTGTGATTGATACCACGACAGCCATTGTAATCGAATCCGATGAAGAGGATTGATTATGACCTCATCGAGCTCTCTGGCAGCACAGCGATTGTTGCTTAAACGCAGAAGAAGAAAGAGAAAGAAGATATTAATGCATATTCTCCGAAAAAGGAAAAAGATAGTTACACTTCGAACATCCACCATTAGAGTAAGAAAGGCGAAGATAACGCCGGGAGAGGGACTCGCCATACTCATAGGAACACAGATAGGTGCCGGTGTGCTCGGTTTGCCCTATGCTGCGGCACAGGTTGGGCTTGTTCTGGCCACGGGTATATTAATAGGTGTTATGATTTTACTTCTATTCACCGCTCTAATAGTACTGAAATTCAGCGTGGCTATGGACGGTGCTCAGATGAGCACCATCGCACAGAGAATGCTCGGCCGTGCAGGCGGCTGGGTCATGTATGTGAGCATTTTCATCATGAGTTTCGGCGCACTGCTCGCGTATGTGGCGGGTATGGGCAGCGTGCTTTCTAATCTCCTGAATATCAACGACACTCTCGGCGCCGCAGTTTTTTGGGTTTTCGCCTCTGCAATAATTTACAAAGGTCTCGAAGCAAGCGGGAAAACGGAGTTGATTATGAGTTATGTTATGCTTTTTCTGTTCGTCAGCGTGATTTTCATGCTCGTACCCCACGCAAAACTTGAAAATGGATTATATATGAATATGGGAGGTATTTTGGCCATAACCGGTGTGGCAATATTCTCCCTAGGCTCGCATACCGTGATTCCAGATGTTTACAGGGGGCTTGGCAGTTACGAAAAAACGAAGAAAGTTGTGATTCTTGCGTTTTTAATTCCCACATTCATTTACGGCGTGTTCATGGCAGTATTTCTTCTCGTGTTTGGAAAAGATACCCCTCAAATTGCCACGCAGGGTCTTTCTCAAATTTACGGCAATCTTGGCAGCATAATTGGGAACATAATACCTCTTCTTGCCATAACCACAAGTTATATTGGCATCGGGCTCGCAAATCAGAGCAACACAAGAGAGTTCCTGAAGATAAAAACACCAATCGCCTGGGCTATGACCACACTGCCACCGCTTGTGATTTACCTCGCTGGGATAAGAAACTTTGCAGATGTTCTGGCTTTCGCTGGAGACACGGGGGACATGACGTCCTTCATAATACTGCCACTCATGATGCTGCTTGTGGCATATATGAAAAAGAGGAAACAAAGAATTTGAGAAAAATCATTCAGGAATGGTAACTTTACCCTTGATTGCGCTTGCTGCAGCCACTGCTGGAGATACAAGATAAATCTTTCCGGGACCCTGTTTTCGAGGATAGTTTCTGTTTGTGGTGCTCAGGAATATCTCCTCACCTATCAATCCGGGCATTCCCTCCGCGCAGCCACCGCATCCGGGATTGGTGAGCACTGCTCCCGCTTCGGCGAATATCTTCCACAGACCGTTTTCAATGGCCTTCATCCACACCGCTCTGGTTGATGGCGTTATGGTGAGAGGTACTTTCACCTTATTGCCCTTAAGTATTTTTGCAGCGGTGAGCAGATCCTCGTATCTCCCATTGGTGCACGAGCCTATAAAAGCGCCATCGATTTCCATACCTTCAAATTCAGAAACTGGTTTGATGTTACATGGATTCGGCGGTTCGGCC
>WAOZ01000225.1 GCA_015520975.1 DHVE2 group archaeon
GTTTTGTTAATTATCACACCTTTTTCTATGTCCACTTCAACTTCATCACCGTTATCGAATTTATCCACATCTGCTATGGTTATGGCTGGAAGCCCGAGATTTATGCAGTTTCTGTAATATATTCTGGCGAAGGATTTCGCGATTATTGCAACGATACCGGCTGCTTTGAGGCATTTCACTGCCTGCTCTCTCGAAGAGCCGTAGCCCCAGTTTTTACCTGCAACAATCACATCTCCCGGTTTTACATTTTTAGCGAATTCGGGGTCAAGGTCTTCCAGAGCGACTTTTGCCATCTCCTCTTCTGTCATATTTTTGTAGGTGTACTTACCGGGGAATATCACATCCGTATTGACATCGTCGCCATACTTCCATACGCGACCCATTTACAGCACCTCCCTCGGATCCGATATGTACCCTTTAAGCGCGCTTGCCGCGGCAGTTGCCGGGGATGCCAAATATATCTCCGCGTTGGGGTTACCCATTCTTCCTTTGAAGTTCCTGTTTGCGGTGCTCAGGCATACCTCTCCATCACCAAGCACACCGGCATGCGCACCGAGACACGGACCGCAGCCCGGGTTCATTATCACAGCGCCCGCTTCTGCGAGGATGTTCAGTATGCCACGCTTATTCGCCTCTCTCCACACTTTCCACGATGCCGGGAATACAAGCATTCTCACACCATCTTTAACCTTTTTGCCTTTGAGTATCTTGGCGGCGATTTCAAGGTCTTCCACCCTGCCGTTTGTGCATGTGCCAAGGAATATCTGGTTCACGGGTATTTCAAGGGCTTTATCTATGTCATAAACATTGTCGACGGTATGTGGGAACGCCACTTTAGGAACGAGATCTGAAGCATCGTACTCAAAATGCTTCTCGTATTCAGCATCTTCATCAGGGTGCATAACCTTGATTTCTGCCCGTGCTTTGCCTTCGAGATATTTTAGGGTTTTTTCGTCTGCCTCTATTATCCCGTTTTTTGCACCCATCTCCGCGCTTAAGTTTGTGAGCACCATGCGAGATGCTATACCCATATTCTTGATAGTTTCGCCTTTGAACTCTACTGCTTTGTAAACGGCGCCCGATGCGGTTATATCGCCAACTATATGGAGCGCAAGATCCTTGGCAAACACGCCTTTAGGGAATTCACCATTCACAAGAATCTCATAGCTTTCCGGTACCCTTAGCCATATCTTACCTGTGGCCCAGATGGCCGCAACCTCGCTCCGTCCTATACCTGCGGCGAATGCTCCGAAAGCGCCGGGTGTAGTTGTGTGCGAATCCGCACCGACGATAACTGCGCCGGGTACATCGTAACCTTTCTCGGCCATTACCTGATGGCATATACCGGTATTGATGTCCCAGAAATTCATGATTTTCTGCTCGTTCACGAATTGCCGTATTGAGAGATGGTTGTTGGCGTAATCGCGGCTTGCCGCGGGCACGACATGGTCAAGAATGATCACTATTTTCTCAGGGTTCCATACCTTTTCAACACCTGTTTTTTTGAATTCTTTCAGTATATATGCACTGTTATCATGGCTCATCACCCAGGTGGGCTCCACAGTCACTATCTCACCGGGAGAAACCTCTTTTTTACCAGCTGCCTGCGCCAGAATTTTCTCTGTAAGTGTCATCCCCATTTTATCACCGCACACAAAATCGCAAACAAATATTAAAATGTTGAGTCAATAGTATTTTTTTTCACTGTAGATTCTCATAGAAATGAGCAGTATTTTCAGCGCTTTCGCTGGAGGTGATATCCGTGGTCGGAGTGGGAGTATCTGGTTTGAAAGGCAAATATTTTCTGAAAGACGCTGCGAACAGTGTTATGGATACGGCAATGATGAATGTTGGGATGTTGAGGGGAATCATGATTATCAGCGTATATATGTTCCCTCTTAAAGCAAGCGAGAGCAGGTACTTTGATAAAAATTGGATGATTCCCATAACGATGATATACACTATGAAAAATCCCAATCCTTCCCAGCCCTTGGTTAATTCTATGGATTCCATAATGCATGTTAACGGCGATTTATTTGTCAGAGCAATCAAGCCAGGTGCCAGAAATATGCGATACAGAACATAGAACATAAGCAGTATACCAACCGCAAGTCCGAGGCATAGACCTACGATGGCGAGAACAATCATTATTATTATGAGCATCAGCATCAGTATGAATATTAAAATCATATAGACCAAATATGAAATGTATTTTTTCAGTGCAAAATTGAGCGAGTTTTCAAGCGGTGCCGTGTATGCGAAGCTCATATTGAGTGGAAGCGTGAAAAGAGCAATGAGCGCGTATATCCAAAAATCTCCTGCAAAATTCAAGCCTCCTGTTATTTTTAAATTCAATAGCAGTAAACTATACATCACGCTTGTAAAAAGATACACAAGCAGCGCGATTATGCCGTCCTTTGTTTTTAAGATCTTTGCTCCCTCAAATGGCCCTGGGCGACTGAACATTACGCTCTCTCGAAACATCTCTTTTAGTTTGTTTGCTTTTACTAAATGCTTGGTCATTGTTTCATATGAGTATTCAGACATTTCATTGCCCCAGTTATCCATAATAACCGCCATATCATTTTAATACATATAATTTTTGATGATTGGTGGAAATCGTTTCCTACACTCTAGAGTAATGGTTATAGTGGCATGGTTCCACTTATCTTTTACTTGATATAACTATGCTAAGCATTCGGGTAAGTTGAATTCCTTGAAAAACATGAAAAAAGAGGAATAAAAACAGAGTAAAACTATACATAGAGGTCATAAGCGAGCACCTTAAAAAGAATGAGCTTGGAAGCAGAAGAAAACGAGCGAGAGAAGATGTAATCCCCCACTATTCTTTTAAATGAATGAAACACGGATTCGATGACATTTCTATGCGAGTATTTCTTTTTCCACTCCGGGGATTTGCTCATTTTGAGCAATCTCCTTCGCAATCCATGACGAGCATTTTCGCGGATTGCAATGTATGGAGTTCCTTTCCGCTCTATAACAAATCGTATGTTGTGTAAAGAGTCATAACCTTTATCCGCATAGACTTCCTCTATTTTCTTCTCTTCCTCCAAAAGAAGAATGAGATAAGGGGAATCGTTCACATGCCATTTTGTCACTATAGCGTTGGTAATGAGCTTTGTGTCGATATCAACAGCAGCGTGCAATTTCAATCCCTCTCTGAGCTTTCCTATCTCTCCGATTCGCTGTGTGTAGTAATACGAGCGGTATGATATCTGGATACCCGTAGAATCTACGGCAAATTTACTTGGTATTCCCACCATTTTTACTATTTCTCTAAGCACTATGCGAATCCACCGCTCTGGAATTCTTCTTATCTCCCTCGAAATTGTGCTTTTGTGCGGGAGCTTATCCAAGCCCATTACTCTTTTTATTCTTCCCATTTCTCGCACTATATGAAGCACTTTCTCTATATTTCTCACATACTGCGCCAGCACTATCAGCATAATGTGCTGGTGTATTGTGT
>WAOZ01000226.1 GCA_015520975.1 DHVE2 group archaeon
ATGTAATCACCGACCACTCTTTTGAAGGAGTGGAACACGGATTCGATGACATTTCTATGCGAGTATTTCTTTTTCCACTCTGGAGACTACCCCACAATGGGCAAACTTGGTAAATTTTATCAGATGATACCTGCTCTAGTTGCTTTATTTTTTTATTATATTTTATATTATACAAAGTTACATTACTAACGAACCAGTACCAATGTTACTTTTGTTAACAATATACGCTGCATCCAGCATTCTGACACTATTTCTTGGCATGATGAACATTAGAAGTATGATTCAAAACGCAGCGCCGATAAAAGTAAAAATAACTGACGAAGCGCTGTATTTTATGAAATCATCTGGCGAAATAATAAAAATCAAATTGGAGGATATAGAGGTTGTGAATCTAAGAAAAACGATTTTCGATGGGTACATCGTAGGGATTATGGAACGCAAAGATAAGAATAGTGTGAAACATCACGCTTTTTATCTCAGCAGAAAACTGGGCGAGGCAATTATTAAAAAGCATTCAAAGTATGTGGATTATGGCTTTGATAAGATTTTAGATGGCCACAATTAACCAGTGCTAAAACTGCACGCAAATAAACGCATAATCACATAAACTTTATATAATCCAATCTCTATGCGTCTCAGGGAGCAGCAATGGTGGAGATGAAGTGTCCCAAATGCGGGGCTCCTTTTGAATACGAGCCCGGAATGAAATTCAAAAAATGTGAATTTTGCGGAACGATGATTTACATAGATAAAAGCAGAGTGATGTTCTATTATATAATTCCGTTCACCATCAAAGATTCCGACATACCCGCGCTTTTCAGACGCTGGGCCTCAGGTCCAAAAATGGCAAAAGGACTTGAAAATTCGCGAATTTTGAGCGTTAGAAAAATGTATTTTCCCGTGTACCGTTTTGTCAGAGACCTCAACGGCAGAGAGGCTGTATTCGTAAAGCCTGCCAAAACCACACTGCTTCCGGGCCTCAGCAATCTGAAAATCCCGCCGGGCAATATGCAGCTGTTTGATGCAAATTTCAATCCCGGCAATGCGAAAGTGATACAGCCCGATTTGAGCATGGATACCTATCTCAAAACTCTACAAGGCACTCCGAAAGAGCAGGCGCTGGTCTTCTTCCCGCTCTATGAAGTCAGGTACGAATTTCAGGGAAAACCGCATGTGGTCGTGATAGATGGCTCCAGCGGAGAGGCATTTTCCGCCTACTATCCGCCGAGATCTTCCGCACCTTACATAGTGGTGGCAGGGGCATCGTTTGGGCTGGCATTCATCGGCTCTGCTCTTGCTTTGAAGGTTACAGCTATTGGTGCCGCACTTATAGGCGCTGCGTTTTTGATTGGCATACTGGGCGGATTCGTGGTTGCCAAAAAATTCTGAGGTGATTATATGAAACTCACAGTTGGTCTGAACTGCCCTTCCTGCGGTGGCCGCATAGAATTGGAGGAGGGTAGCAAAATTGCGGTCTGTCCGTTCTGTCATACGGTAACTCGAGTTGAAGGTGACGAGGGGGTAAAAACTCTTGCTTATAGAATGAAAATAGATGAGAAGCTTGCATATCGCGTGGCATACAGCTGGTTTGAAAGGGGGTTCAAAGCCCGCGACCTGAAAAAAGTCGCGAAAATTGTGGAAATGTACCCGGTTTATCTTCCATTCTGGCGCTATTCCGCGCGTGGTATGGGCATAGTGCTTGGATATAATGTTGTGGAGCACATAGATTCGAATGGAAATGTGTATCGTGAGAAAAAACCCAAGGAGGAAGTGATCATAAAAGACTACGACTGGACACTCCTTGCCTGCGATGCGGGGGATATTGGCGTGCTTCATCTGCGAAACCTTGAGGGAGAGATAATTCCGCTCTCCGAAGATCTGCCGATCTACGAAGCAACCAAATCCAAGGACGATGCTAAAGACGAAGCGGAAATAGCCATAAAAAGATGGGTTCTTCGGGAGGCGCATATTGAGAGCATTACTTTTTCAAAAGCGTTTGTTATACCCAGAGATTTTTCACTCATATATTACCCATTCTGGATAATACGCTACGATTATAAAGGTAAAATGTACTTCCTCACGGTGGACGGCGTGACAGGACGCGTGATTTCGGGGCGCGCCCCGGGCGATCCGCTCTGGCAATCATTGGCAATTGGTGCCGGTGCGACGATCGGCGGTGCGATAGCCGGAGGAATAGTGCTCGGAGGCAGAGTTGGCATTCTCGCACTCATAATAGGAATTCTGATATTTGGAGCATCGTATATGTTTTTCAGATACGGCTCGGAGATCGTTGAAGGAGATATACCCAAACCCTATTCGTCTCGAAAATTCACCAAGGATATCTTAAAAGATTTCGGGGTGAGGATATGATTAAATTAGAGCCTTTGAAATGTCCGAAATGCGGCTCTGTGCTGAAATCGCAGCAAAAGGATCTGGTTTACAGGTGCGAGAACTGTGGAACTTTCGTCTATGCACCTACCATGGAGGTCCTCAACGCGAAAATTTACAGGTTTGATACTAACAGACACGATAAAAAATACTATATGCCGTTCTTTGTTTACAGGGTCGAGTACTTCATTCGCAGAGAGGTGAGCAAACATGCCAGAGATATCTACAATCAGCGCGGCTCTTGGATTGCCTATATACCTGCAGGCGGCTCATTACCAGCACACGAAACTCTCAGAATAGCAAAACTCATAACATCTAGACCTCCGCAAAATGTGGTTGAAACTGTGGATTTTGAAGGCATACCCAATCTCCCTGTGGAAATAACCGTAGAAGAAGGCGAACGGATGTCCGAATTTCTGTTTTTATCGTACGAGGTTGACAAACCAGGGATACTGCAGAGCATTGCTTACACTTTCACCGCAAAGTTTATTGAGTTGATTTACCTACCATTTTATTATAGGGGCTACTACTATCCTGGCCTCGTTCAGTATGGAGGTGAAGGCGTATGAATATAGATGATAAAAAATTCTATGCTGCGTGGGGCATACTGTTCATACTTATAGGCATATCCATCATAGTCTATTTTCTGGGCTACGGAGCGCTTGTACCATTTATCATTTTTGGCGGTATGGGATTCGTTCTGATACTCTTCTCCGATTTGAAAGGTATATCATTTTACACGGGTGTATTTTCAATGACTTTCGGCGCACTTCTAACTTCTGTATTGCTGGGCACCGGGCCTGTAATAGCGGTTGCGGTTATTGTGATAATAATCGGTGTTAGTATCTTTTTGCACATATTTCTGAGCGGAGGTGATGAAAAATGAAAGACCTTAGAGAGAAGGTGAAGGATGAAAGAACACTTTTGAAAAAAATAGAGCTTGCCATACCCGGTTTCAGGGGATATAGAAAAAGAGAGGATTTAAGAATTGCAGATAGCATGCTCAGAGACTACCTCGCGAATCAAATGGATGTTGTTGAAGACGAACTTAAAATCATCAGAAAAATACTCAGCAGAAGAATGATGATGGAGGTTCTTGAAGATATATCCTCTCTGGTTAACAGAATGTCCGCGCTTGAAGGGAAGGTTCGCCATGCTGAGCAGGGTTATATGGGGCTGGTCGGCGATTATCGCGTAGATGAGCCCGAACTTAACAGGGTTTACGAATTTGATTTGAGTTTGATAGGGAAAATAAAACTTCTGAAGGAGAAAGCTGAACATCTTCACGATGTCGCAAAGAAAGGAGGAATAGATGATGTCATAGAATGCATAGAGGAAATGGACGAGGTTCTCAGCGAATTTGATGAACTCTTTGACACGAGAAGGAATGTTATGCTGGAGGTGTTTAAATGAGCATGTTTAGAAAAACATATACCAGCGCAAAAACTGCGGATTTAGAGGGGGCCGATGCCAGAAAAACCTATTTCTGGGTGGATGAGTATAAAGGCGAGAATGTGATATGGCGCATACCGCATAACATAAGATGGAACGATAACATTGTGGTGCGCGAAGATGAATGGGCTGTGTTTTTCAGGGATGGTAAAGCGCTTCATGTTTTCGACCGTCCGGGCAGATACGCTCTGACCACTGAGAATGTGCCTGTTCTGGGAACATTAGTGAAAAAAATTACAGGTATCCAGCAGATAGGCGAGATTTACTATGTTCAGAGACGCCAGTTACGGGGTAAATTCGGCACATCGGAACCGCTTTCTTTCCGAGACCCGGATTTCGGTCTTGTGAGAATCCGCGCGTTCGGGCAGTTCGCATACAAAGTCACCGATCCACTGCTCCTCATCACGCAGTTTGTCGGAACGAAAGGCATGACTACAAGCGGCGAAATTGTTTCATGGCTTAAAGATCAGATCGTTATGGTTTTGAACGACACCATCGGCGAACTCAAACTCAAACGAAATATGAGCATATTGGATTTACCAGCATATCTTCAGGAAATTGAGCAGATGGTGCTTGCCAAACTCAAAGATGAAACTGTGCAATATGGTCTGGAAGTGACCAAGCTTGCAGGGCTAAACCTCAATCTTCCCGATGAAGTGCAGGAGGCAATCGATAAACGCGGTGCAATGGCAGCGCTGGGAGTTAATTACATGCAGTATCAAACCGGCAAAGCAATTGAAGGATTTGGAGAAGGTGCAGCGCAGGGAGGTTCTTCCACGGGCATAGCCGGATTGGGTGCAGGTATGGGCGCAGGATTCGCGATGGCAAATGCCATGGCACAGGGTATGAACCAGGGTATTGCTCCGGTGGGTGGTCCGCCACAGACACCGCCAATGGCCGGAACCAAGAGATGTCCAAACTGCGGCAACAATGTTCCTGCAGACGCAAAATTCTGTCCATACTGCGGCTTCAAATTTGAGCAGGAAATGAAGATGAAAAAATGCGTGAAGTGCGGCAGAGACATACCCGCTGATGCCATGTTCTGCCCATATTGCGGTGCACAGCAACCGGGTGCCAAAAAGGTATGTCCCAACTGCGGAAAGGAGATACCGCCCGATGTGAGGTTCTGTCCATACTGCGGCCAGAAACTATCATAGCCCACTGGGAATAACTTTATGTATGTTTTTTTCTTTCACCCCCATGTATGGCCGGGGTAGGGTAGGGGCTATCCTAGGGGACTGTGGAAAAGACCTTAAACACCCGCCAATCCCCTAGAATGGGGCTTTACAGAAATCCCTTGACCCGGGTTCAAATCCCGGCCCCGGCCCTGAAAGATGGACACTCTTAATAAAAGATTGCTTGCCAAATATCCGTTTCTTCCAGAGATAAGAGAATATTTAAAGGGTATTGAATTAGATGAATTTCTCAAATCGCCAGTTTATGAAACCGCCAGAGAACTGGCATATGAGCGTATCCGAGCGAGTATACTTGGGAAACCGTTTGCAGCGGCGGACGATGACGATCTGATTTTATCTTTTGTGATTGCGAAAATGATTCTGATGGCAATGGATGACAAGATCATCGTCTCCCGATTCGCGAATTCGGAGCGTGATAGATTCGAGCGC
>WAOZ01000227.1 GCA_015520975.1 DHVE2 group archaeon
AGATAAGATTGGCAGAACGGGGATGTATCTGAAAACATGCGTTCCGGAAAGATACGGCGTTGAAGAGTTTCTGAAAATCCTGTGCGATCGAGACCCGGTAATAAGAAGGGTGGTGAGAGAGAGATGAAATACGACCTGCATATTCATCTACCTCAAGCGATATCGGATGATGTTCTGACCGCTTACGAAATTGCAATCAGAAACAGCGGTTTAAAGGTGGGAGGTTTTGTAATACATTACACCGAAAAATATGGGAAAAGAAACTTCAAAAATTTGGTGGATGTGATTGAAACGCTGGGAGTGAAATCGATTGCAGGTGTGGAGATTTATTATCCCTCAACCACTGTTCCTTCCGATGCCGAATACACACTCGTTCATTTCCGGGACATCATCATTGACCACGATGCAATCTTGAAAATTTCGAAATTAAACAACCCCATAATAGCCCATCCGCTATCTTACAATTCAAAATTTACCTCGGAAGCGATGCGGATTTTGAAAAAATACGGAATCACTGTGGAATACAATTCCGCGCATATTAGCCCAGAGATGCACAACTTTTACAGAACGCTGAAGGCATATGGTGTGGAAATAAGTTTTGGAAGCGATGCACACACTCCTTACGAAATATGCGCCGGATTTGAACAAGCCAAAGAGTTCATAACTCCTGTTGATGAACTGGGTGTTATGAAAAAAATTTTATAGCACACATAATATCGTGCATTATGGCAGAGGAAGAGATGATATCTTACAGCAAACTGCAAAAACTGTTCAGAAAAGCAGCGGATCTTGAACTGAACAAGACAATTTCTGAGAGAGTAATCGTTTTCCTAAAGAAAAAACTCAACGATATGTTTTATGTCGCAGAGGAGAAGGCGAGAAGTGAGGGCAGAGACTACATAAAACTCAGCGACCTGCCTTTAACCAAGGGATTCAAAAACAGTATGGATGAGTTTGTGAATCTGGAAGAAGTTGTTGATGTGGCACCCATAGAAAAATTCGCTAGATCCGTGACAGCGTATACTATGGATAGTGATCTTATAGATAATCTGGGCATCATAGCAGGTACACTTTTTGTCCTCGTTGGAAGAGTGATAAAACTCGTGAATCCACTTGCAAAGAGACCGGGTATGGACGAGGTTGAAAGAGCAATAGAGATCCTGGATCTGACACTATGAACGAAATAGAGAAAACCATTGAAATTTTGCGTAAAAGTGTGCCTCCGCATCCGTATAAATCGCGAGAACCATTCAGGGTCCTTGTGGCCACCATAATATCCCAGCGTACAAAAGATGAAGTTACATACACCGTGGCTGAAAAATTATTCGAGAAATATCCCACACCGGAGAAACTTATGAACGCTGACGAAAAGGATATTGCAGCGCTCATCTACCCCGCAGGATTTTACCAGCAGAAAGCTAAAAAAATTAAAGAGGTGGCAAGAATAATCCACGAAAAATACCACAATCAGGTACCAGATTCTCTGGATGAGCTTCTCACTCTGCCCGGTGTGGGTCGGAAAACGGCAAATATTGTTCTATCAAGATGCTACGGTAAAGATGCCATCGCAGTTGACACTCACGTACACAGGATTTCTAACAGGCTGGGATGGATTAACACCAAGACACCTGAAGAGACGGAAAAAGCACTCAGGGAAATCCTGCCGAAAAGATACTGGAAAGATATAAACGAACTTCTTGTGATGTTCGGAAGAACCATATGTCGCCCAATCTCTCCAAAATGCGATATTTGCCCTGTAAAAAAATACTGCAAATACTACAGAGAAAAGAAAAAAGAAGGGTGGGTGGGGTCAGCGTGATGGCTGATTACCACTTCTTCTGCAGGTCTTTTGCGCGGGTTTTTGCGATCTGATATATGAGCATTACATCTATCATGGCTATCACCTCCTTTGGTGCTCTCTGTTTTCCATTATTAACACCAAGTATATAAATGATTGTTTGAAAAAAGGAAAAATTCTGGATATTTATCGCGATTTTATTGCAATTATCAAACTAAAAGTTAGAAAAATGGAAAACATTATATATCGCTCCCCTCATTATCACATTTATGGACTCGTTGGATGTGAAAATACTCAAACTTCTGTGGATAGATGGAAGGATGCCCATATACAAAATAGCGCAGAAAATAGGCATATCGGGGGCTGCTGTTGATAAAAGATTGAATTCCATGCGAAAAAGAGGAGAGCTCCTTGGTTTCACCGTTCTTCTGAATCCCGATAAGATTCTGAACAGCGCCGTAGTGGCCATAAAAGCAAGGAAAAAAAGAAGGCATATCTTCGAATCTGTTTCAAAAATAAAAGGGCTTATGCACTTTATTGGATGTCTTGGCGGGCGCTATTACGGCGAGTTCTGGTATTCGGACGAAATCGAACTGGAAGAAAAACTGATGCTTTTCAAGGAGTTCACAGGGGCGTATTCAATAGAAGTCTACCGGCATAGAAAAAAAGATAATGTGAAGCTTGATAACATTGACTGGAGAATCCTACTCGCCATGAAACAGGATGCAAGGGTATCTTTCTCAACCCTCTCAAAAATGATCGGTCTGAGCGCAAAAACAGTTTCCCGACGATGGGAGAGAATAACCTCTCAGGAAATAGCGAAGGCATATCCCATAATCAATCGGCCATTTACGAAGGATATCTTCTGGTTTTCGCTGTTCATAGAGGTTGACGATTTGAGTCTGGAGAACAGAATTAAAAAGATGGAGAATATATGGAGAACCTCCCTTTTTTCCGAGCCGATGATGATATATGGTGTGTTCTATGCCGAAACCGTTAAAGATATCGATACAACAATGGAAAAAATAGTATGCATGGAAGGTGTGAAGAAGGTGCATTATGAAATCATCGTTGAAGAGAAATTTTATCCAGATTACCTGAATTATGTCGCATACAAAATGGGTGCATACAGCGACGACCACATCGCTCAGTATTTGAACACCGTGAACACTGCGGAAGAAGCCCGGCAATGAGATACGATATTTTCACTGCAATCTGAAAACTTTTTTTGTGCTCTCTCTTGTGAGCTTTATCCCGTATTCCTCAAGGATTTTCATAACGCGATTCATATCCAAACGCCAGTCATACGCATATCCGTCAAAAGCCTGTCTTATTTTAGATGCAGGATATTTCAATATTTTCGCCTGCAGTTCTATGGCTTTATCTTTCAATTCCTGTAGATTATCCACTGCGTATCGGTAAGCACTCATAAATTTCTGAAACTCCTCACTCTTTTCTATGCGGTTATTGCATGCAAGCGTACAGCAAGGATAATTCCCAAAAAGCTCGCTGAACCTTATCATTTTATACTTTTTGGCAAGATCGGTAAGGTACGGTTCCCAGATGGCTATGGCATCCACATCACCCGAATTCAGTGCGGATATCATTTTCTCCGGCGATGAAAAGTATCTTATCTCCTCATACTCTAAATTCTGCATCTCAATATATTTGCGAAGTGAGAATTCCATTGTGGAAAGCTCTGTGCTTCCGAAAATTTTAGGAGCGATTTTTTTTATGATCAGCCCGCCTCCATTGTAACCGCATCCAGCCTTGATAATAATGCTACGATAAACCAGTGAAAACAGCACCTGCGTTATAAGCGGTGAGCAGGCAATTTCCAGATATCCCTCGGCGAGGTCTTTTGTTAGGGAAAATGCATCTTTGTAAATTTTCACACGCACATTGATATCTTTCAAAATATCCTCACACAGAAAAATTGCGGGATACTCTATCGCTTTGAGAATCCCAATTCTGATAACTCCTTTAACAGGAAATGGCGAGAAATCCGTGTGCCATATTCTGTAGGATCTGCCAGCAACTCTTTTTCGTATAATGA
>WAOZ01000228.1 GCA_015520975.1 DHVE2 group archaeon
ATATCCGTCCTTGTGGCACCTGCTTCCATTCTTTCCCTCACCATCCCAATAACTCTTTCAAGCAGTTGCTGGCTGAATTCTTCTTCCATTTTCAATGCACGAACCATAAGATATAGTCCCGTTAAAAGAGCCACAAGCGCATCTTCGAAAACTTTCTTTTTAAACGAGGATTTATCAAGGTCTATTCTCAGCACCACCTCCTCATTCAATCCCTCAAGTACATATTTCAGAAGATCTACATTCGCGTTCAGTATCAAAAGAGTTCTCGTGATATTCAAACGCTCCTCCTGATTCCATAATGCCGTTTCGATGCCCGTGTAAACCCTGAGCCTTATAAAGTTCTCGTCTTCCCTCACATAGAGTATGAACGGTATTTTGGGATGCTGTGCTTCAAGTGTACCATCTTCAATTTCAACCTTCCAGGGCAGATCAACAAGATCCTCTGCATCATCCCTTCCTTCTTTGAGCCATTGAGCAATTTGACTCATCATAGAATTGTTCATACAGAAACTAATCGTACCAAACTATAATAAAATTTTCCTGCAGATTGGTATCGAGCCGTGATAGTAGATCCATTTGCCATCATATGATAATAAAAGGGGATATACCTCAATCCCCCATTTCACTGCTTCTGTGAACATCTTAAAGAAAAAGGGATCCGTGGCACTGTTAGGTGCAAAGCATTCGGCGGTTTTATTGAATACAAGAAAAATCACCGCGGCTCTGTACCCATTATTAACCGCATTTAAAAGCTCTTTGAGATGTCGATAACCTCTTTTTGTCGGAGCATCAGGAAATAACGCAATTTTGTTTTTTAAAAGCGTACAGCCTTTTACCTCAACGAACATAGATTTTTCATCGTATTTTATTAGAAAATCAAGCCTGCTATCCCCATATTTTATTTCGGGAATGATCTCCACAGTTTCTCCAAATTTAAGAATCTTCTGCTTAAATATGGATTCCGCTATCGCTCGATGATATCCAGAGTGAACAAAAACCCAGCCATCTGAGGTGCTTGCCGCAAGAATGTCGTACTTTGTTTTTCGTTTAGTACCTCCGGCGCGCTTTAAAATAACGGTGTTTCCTTCATAAAGCAACTCTTTCAACCGTCCCGGATCGTGAATATGAGCGTAAATCACACCATCTCCAACTTTAACTTTTCCGAGAAATCTATTCACCCGCTCAATGAATTCGCCCTGTACATCGTAAGGAATAAAGAGTAATTTTTTTATTTTATCTCCTCCAGAAGTATCGCGGGACATAGTTTTTTCACACCCTTTATTTTGGCGATTTTTTTGGATATCACTTCAAAAAGCTCGGATGTGTTTTTTGTCCAGATTTCAGCCATTATCATATGATCTCCGCTTGAAGTCGCCACCTTTTTGACTTCATCAAGCTCGGCTATTTTGTGCGCAGCCTCGAGAAGATACTGTGGTTCCACATCCAGTCCGAGAATTGTTATTGTTGAATAACCCAACTTTGCAGGATCCACTTCGATAGTATATTTTTTAATCACACCATTTTTTTCCAGATTTTTTATTCTTTTTCTAACTGTTGCTTCGGTTACATTCAATAATTTAGCTATTTCAGCATAAGGCATTCTGGCATTTTCACGAAGAATGTTGATTATTTGAATATCTTTTTCATCCATAGATTTACAGTAATACTGAACACATATTAAAACTTTCCGTAAAATTTTGTTGTGTTTTTCGAACAAAAAGATTATATATTTCGAACATATTACCATCATTAATGATAACAAACAGATGCGCTTTACACAAAATAACATACGGGATGTATATAGTCTCTTCGCACAAAAATGGAAAGCCCAACGGTCAGATTGCCAACACAGTATTTCAATTAACATCTAAACCTGCAAAAATTGGAATAAGCATTAATAAAGAAAACTTGACCCACGAATTCATAAAAAACAGTGGTGTTTTCGGGGTGTCCATATTAACAGAAAACACTCCCTTCAAACTGATTGGACTTTTTGGGTTCAGATCGGGGAGAGATGTCAATAAATTTGAGAGTATTAACTATACAACTGGGAAAACAGGAGCACCCATTGTGACCGATTACACCGCTGCGTACATAGAAGCGGAAGTTTCACAGGAAATCGATGTGGGTTCACACACACTCTTCATAGGAAATGTCATCGATGCAGATATTCTCACCGATAAAAATTTAATGAGTTACGAGTACTATCATAAAGTCCTGAGAGGGCGCACACCCGAAAAAGCGGCAACATTTCTGGAGGTGAAAAAATGAGTATAGAAAATATGGATTTCAAAACATTGTTCGCAATCGCGATCAAAAGCGAGCAGGAAAGCGAGAAACTTTACAGAACTCTTGCTGAAAAAACAAAGAATTTTTTGCTTAAAGACAGGCTTATGTTTCTCGCCGACGAGGAAAAAAAGCATGAAAAAATTCTCAAAAAGTTCTTCGATGGCATGTATCCCGGCGAGGATGTGCCGGATGTGAATGTCCCAGCGGTTCCTCTACCCGAAGTGAGATTTGATGAAAATTCTATGGTTTCGGAAATTCTGGAAAACGCTGCAGATGCGGAGATAGCTGCCAAAAATTTTTATAAAGATCTTGCAAGGAAGGCAAGGGACGCGGGTAAAGAGGAGATTTCGAAGGGGTTACTGTACCTTTCAATGATGGAGCTGGGACATTACCATTTGATAAAAGATGAGCTTGAGGCAGTTAGAGAGTTTGAAGACTATGATGCATACTGGGAAATGATGCATTCTGGGCCATGAGGTGATGAAAATGAAATGGAGATGCAAAATTTGTGGCTATATAT
>WAOZ01000229.1 GCA_015520975.1 DHVE2 group archaeon
GCGGTTAAAGAGGATTACGCCACACTCAAAAAGTTAGCTGATTTTTTTGATTTAAAGATTGAAAGGATACCGGAATCCGAGCACGAGGTGAACATACATTTCATCTCGTTCATTAAATATTCAACAAAATTCAGCACGGACGATTTCAGGCTCATATTTCAACCGCTTAAAAAAGGATGGTTTCCCGTATCGGTGGTGAAATTCGTAAAAATAATGAGAGAGGCGTTCGTTGATAGACTCATCGAAGAGATCCACACGGGGAGCAAAAAACCGGAGATAGCAATGATAAAAAAACATTTCGCCCGTGAGATAGAGCTCCTTTATGCGCTTAAAGATGAGTACATTTCATCGTTCACACCTGCGGATTTTGGAAATGTTGTAATGGACGCGTTCCCTCCTTGCATAAAGACGATAATAGCAAAAATAAAGAGCGGTGTGAATATATCGCATCAGGCCCGATTCACATTGGTAGCGTTTCTCCACAGAATCGGTATGAGCAACGACGAAATACTTGGCGTATTTACATCTGTGCCCGATTTTAAAGAATCTCTTACCAGATATCAGATAGAACACATCACAGGTAAAATCTCAGGCAAAGATTACAATGTTCCGAAATGTATGACTATGGCATCGTACGGTCTCTGTGTTAAGGACATAAAAAAGGACACGCTGTGCGAGAAAAAATGGATGACACATCCGTTGCTATACTATCGCATCAAGAAGAGAGGTGTTTCCAGACCCTCAAAATCCTCTGAACAGCAGTCAGATGGCCGAGAATAGCAAAAATAAACAGCACCCATGTCGATGCGGAGAATATGTAACCCCACCACAGATACTGTATTACTGGGAGAATCATTAATATAACCATTCTGTCCGCTCTTCCGAGCACACCGCCGTAATCTCTCTTGGCGCCCACAGCCTGCGACTGCGTACCCACGTAGCTTGTCATAAACACACCGCTCAACGCTAATAATCCGTAAATTGGCTTGGAATACGGGCTGAGCGCGATGCCAATTATTATGAACATATCCGCGTATCTGTCTACAAGATGATCCAGAAAATCCCCTTTTTTTGACGCTATTCCCCTCATCCTTGCAACTTTACCGTCTAGGGCATCAAACAAAGATGCCATCACTATGGCTCCGAATGCCGCCCAGAGAAAGGACATATAGTAAAATAATCCACCTGCAAATGCGAAAACCAGTGAGATAAGGGTTAGCGTATTTGGATGAATCTTCGTAAATGGTTTCGCTAGCTTCGTTAACACGGAATCTGCGTTTTTGCGATATCTGTTCAGTACCATTTGAGTATCTCCTCCGAATAGTTTATGCGGGGTGCGAATCTTTTGTCCCCGGTTTTTATTATGTGCATCACAAGATCTGCGCATTCTTCTGGTCTTCTATCCGTGGTATCAATTTCGAATACTTTATCCTTTCCGTGAATGAGTATGGCCTCAGAGGTTATGAGACTCATAGCCTCCGCTTCCAGATTCTCCATAATTTTTTCATCTTTGTAATCACGCTGAGAAAGTCTTTTCTTCAAAACATCAGGATGGCATCTCAAAACTATTACCATATCCACATTCATCTCGTGTGCGAAATGCCCTTCTATTATCACGGTGCCCTCTTGGTCAATGTTATCAATCTCTTTTTTGATTTTTTCAAGATCCATGATGTATGAATTCCTATCTTTATCGTAGCCAATTCTGGCATCTTTGAAATTTTTTAAATATACAACTTTAAAAGTCTTTTCGAGTATTCTCGCCACACTGGTTTTTCCAGTGCCCGGTGTACCCGTAAGAGCCACGAGCATAAATACAAAAACCGATCTGAGTATAATTAAGTTTCTGTTTAGATAATATAGCCTATGATGGAGCGATAAATCTTTTCTCACATAGGCTCGCCCTTGCTATCCCAGTCCGTGATAATCTTTACGCTGTATCCTTTAATTTCTTTGCCGTCGGTGATGTTATCACCGTCCACATCGGGATTGAGGGTATAGTTCACGGACATGTTGAGAATCTGCTCCTCGCTCCAGTTGGAGTGTAGTTCGCTTAGCCTGTGCTCCCAGTACTGCAGCTCCGCGCCGTCATCAATCCCATCATGATCCGTGTCCGCGTCGTTGATGCTCATATTGCGCTCGTACTCGAAGAGATTTGATAGACCGTCATGGTCAAGGTCGCCCTGCGCATCCGGAAAGTAGAACGGGTCCAAATAATAGTGGCATATATCAAGATTTGCAAATATGCTATCAACAATAATATTTCTAATTTCCATTTCTAACACCTATTTCCTTCGTGATTTCTTTCTTCATCCTTAGTGCATTTTTATACTTTTTATAATCGATTTTTATTCGTAATGCACCAGCTATCGTGGAAGCTATTCCAATAAATATCAATCCTAACTTTATGTTTAAGGATACATTC
Organism: DHVE2 group archaeon; assembly: GCA_015520975.1. Lineage (GTDB taxonomy): Archaea > Thermoplasmatota > Thermoplasmata > Thermoplasmatales > Aciduliprofundaceae > S143-98. The sequence goes on from WAOZ01000229.1 coordinate 2,426, forward strand.
TCATCATAGAATAACGGTGCACTAAACAAATAAACAAAAAATATAAGAATATCAATGCTAATATGAAAAATCATTTCAGTTTTATAAAATAATACCTTATCCTTTTTACATCGTGGATGATAAAGATACATGTATCCAAGAATAACCATTACAATCATACTCATAAGAGAC
>WAOZ01000230.1 GCA_015520975.1 DHVE2 group archaeon
CTATAAGCGATACGCTGTGCGTACCCGACATAAACACATCGCTGGATTTTTTGAGAGAGAGTGCTGTGGAAGACAATCCATATCTCAGTGTGTAATTCGTGTAATCCGCGGTATCCCATACAACAGACACACCCGTATCCGTGACATTCTCAACATGCAGATTCGTTATGGAGGGATATGCCGCATCAATGGTGGCGGTGGCTTCTGCGTTGAGATATGTCGCTGTAACGGTGTCGCCATCAGAAACCTGCAGCGTCCCAGCAACTGCTGTTGGTGATGTTTGAACTGTGCCCTCAAACACATGGGTGCCCGCACCGGTTTCAGTAAGGGTCACATTGAGTCCAGCCAGATCCGTGGTGCTTGAGATGTGCGCAGTAACGGTACCTGTGGCGGAGGTGTCCACCACCCTAATTGTTATAGTATCGTTCTCGCTGTAAACCATCTTATCAAGCTCTATGCTCTGCGTGGTGTCAAGCGCGCCTGTGACCACAACTGCAAACGCCTGTGCCACCGATACGCTGTATCCGGTCACGCGCACCGTCCATGTACCTGTAAGCGGAGAGGAAACCCATACTTCTTCCTCCGGGTTCAATCTGTCGTAGGTGGTCGGATTGGCTGCAGAATAAACAGAGCCTATGGTCGTACCAGTGAACACATTACCGTGATATTCCGTGCCGTTAGGTGCTATAACCACCAGATCAAGGTCATTCACCAGAGAGGGATTTGAACCGGGAAGTCCCGGATAATCGGTCCAAGCGAGTGTTACCTTTAAATCCTGTGCGGATGAACTCACCACAAATTTACGCTCCCATGTTTCTCCGGTAACTATACCGCGAGATCCGTCAAATCCGTGGTCATAAACCAGCAGTTTTCTTGAATCACCGCTGAAATAAAGCGCGTTTTCAAGATGTAATCTCCCAAATCCCTGATCGTTATTAGGGAAGGTCATTCCATTATAGGGATTTGATGCCGCACCGCTACCTGTTGCTTGATCCGCAGAATTTATTGCCATCGCTTTCAAAAGTGCGCCGGAAGGGACAAATGCATAACCTGTATTTCTGGCGCCGTTGGGATAGTATCCATCCATAAAGTACTGTCTGATCAAGGCTATCGCTCCCGCAGCATTGGGTGTGGCCATTGAAGTACCATCCATAGATATTGTGCCGCCATTATTTGTGGTGGGATCTCCATCACTATCCGCGGAATCAATAGATACACCCGGAGAAACTATTGTTGGTTTGAGTCTCCCATCCGCGGTAGGTCCCCTAGATGAAAAACTGGCTATATCTTCCAGGGTTTCACTGGAATAGAACCATGACGAATAACCCAATGCGCCAACGCTTATACAGTCCTTGGCTGTTGCAGGTTCACCCACTGTGTTGGTGTTTGATCCCGAATTTCCATTTGCAAACAGTATAAGGAAATCGGGATGAGACCACATGAATTGATCCACATTCATAGCATGCGTGCTGTAACCGTTTGAGCTACTGCCCCATGATTGACTTGCTATTCTTGCTCCATCGCTGTACATCCAAGCAAACAGATAATTCAGATCAGCGGGAAGAGACAGTGAATCTCCAGATCCTCCAATATCAACAAAACTCAGTTTTGCGCTCGGCGCCTCGCCGTTATACTGGGCATCCACAGAACTGTATGGTGTGGCATTACCCGCAATGCTTCCAGCCACATGCGTACCGTGACCCGAGGAATCAAGATCGTGATCATCAACAAATGTCCAATAATGCACTATTTTCCTGTGTGTTGTATCAGGCGGAGGAAGATTGTCCAGAGAGTAAAGTTTGGGGTCATCGAATTTCGGAGGATTGACATCACGGAACATTGTGTGATCGTAATCTATACCCGTATCAGATTCACCGATAATCTGTCCATCACCATACAGCCCGTTGTCCCACACTGTGTGATAGGAAGCTGTTGTGGTTGCATTTTGAAGTATTGCGTGTGCCACATCATTAAATATCTTATACTCTCTTTTCTCTTCGATCCAGAGCACGCCGTCTATTCTTGCTATTGCATAGATAAGGCTAGGCGTGACCTTGGCCATAACATAATTGTTATAAACACCATAGCTCCAGCTTTCCACCGTTCCTCCAAGGGCGATTATTTGTTTTGCCACTGCAACGGGTGAAACTTCTTTAAACAGTGTTATTTTGATTTCCTGAATTCCACGGGCAGAGAGTAGTTGAGGTTCTATTCTGTAAGCTGGCTGATATATGCCCGCATATTCAACAAAAGGAAGCTTGCCTACCGCCCTTAAAGAGTATTCGTCACCACTGACAAGAAACGCGTTGTAAGGTATATATCCCCTGAAATGCAGTCCCATAGATTCTAGCATGATTTTCCACTGTTCCTTTATTGGACCTCTGAATTTGATGATGTAGTAGTCGCTATCCTCAACCTGCAGATATGTGGGCACTTTCGTTTTCTGCGTCGCAGTGAATGGATAGTTCGGGACATTCACCCTTTCCATATATTCGGCATTTTCCACGGGAATTCCGTACATTTTCAATTTTTCAGCCTCTGCTTCGGTCATTTTTACAAGCACGAACGCATCATAGTTCTCCAGTACATCGGAACTTTTTGTATATGCTTTAACTTCGTCCACAGGTGCATGTACAATATAGAGATTCATTGGTCCAGAAACCTCACTGGTTGTTCCGTTGAATACCGAGAACAGCATTGCAGTCATAAGAAACACCGTCAAAATTCCAACAAAGAACAATCGTCTCTTATGCTTATGTTTCTTTGCCATCCACAAATCACCGTCGGATTTCAAATTCGAATATACCATATCACCACCCACTACAAAATAATGAAATAAGGTACTTAAATTTTTCTTAATTTCGCAATCACATAATGTTAGGTATGACGAATTTCAAAAAAGTAATTTTTGTGCAAAAAATTTAAATATTAATTCGCATTTGTGTAATTTGGTGATTGACATGCCGTTTGGAGATGGAACAGGACCAAGAGGTGAAGGGCCGAGAACTGGACGCGGTTTGGGAAGATGCGGTTACTGGGATTATCCATACGAATATCCCGCAACCTATGCACAGCCATACACTCCCACAGGTGATCCTTACAATAG
>WAOZ01000231.1 GCA_015520975.1 DHVE2 group archaeon
CCGGTGCTCCCGAAGGAGCCCCTAGACTCGCATGGCTTAGTCGGAGCCCGATAGCAGTGGCCTCCGGCAGGATCAACCGGAGTTGATCCGCACCTAACGCTTGGAGAGTACAATTAGCGGCAGACCGCAGTCTGCACACCTATCGAGCGTCGGATTTGAGAGATCCATCCCCGTTCAGGGGAAGTTTTTCTCAAATCCCCATTTGAATATCAGCATATTTTTTGCGCAACCGTGGAACCCGAACGCTCATCTGTTCACATTCGGCGCCTTATCGGTTGCGGGCAAAGCCCTTAATAGCCAAGGGGTATATATCCCTTTCGCTTTCGTATCTGATGGGTAAGACCACTATGTAAATCCCATATATCAAACTTTTCTTTGGTTTTTGCACCCAATAAATTTCAACAATTTTATTTAAAATTACGTGTGCTAAAATCATCGGCGGAAAACATTTAATAACCAAATTCATATGGATTTTCCGGAGTTGAAATGTTCCGAAGAAATAAAAAAGAAAAATAGGAACAGAAACGGACGAGCTTTCAAATATGGGCTTTTATGATTTAATTGCCTCATGTGAGAACAAAATCAATGAAAAATTTACAGAACTGGAAAAGCTAAAGGAGAGAGGGAGAGGTAAGCGAGGAAAAATACCTTGAAATACGGAAAACTCTGGAAAGAGTAAAAAGACAACTTGAAGATCTCAGAAACTTCCCGCAAAAAAGCAAAAATCAAAACGGTTAATAATTTGAAATTTATATGGTTAATAAATGATTAAACGTATTCTCATTCCGACCGATGGCTACGGCCTGGAGGATCATGTGATAAAATATGTTGCAAAGGCATTTCCATTCGCAGAGTTTCACATAATAAGCGTGGTAAACACCTATGAAAGAGGCGTACAACTCACAGACCTTCTTTACCGGGAAATGAAAAAAAGCGCGGAGAAAGCGATTGAACACGCGAAGGATATCCTTTTTGAAATGGGCATTGAGGATGTGCATATAAGCATAATTGAAGGATTACCCTCAAAAATGATCACACGATACGCAAAAAATCACAACATGGATCTTATAGCCATGAGGGTATACAGTCGCAAATCCACGGCTTCTGCGCACAGACTGGGTTCTACCGTCAAAAATGTGCTCAAAAAGAGCCAAATTCCCGTGCTGACTCTTGCGCACGAATGCGATAAAGTTCCAATAAAAAGAATTATGCTTCTGACCGACGGCACCAGAAAATCAAAGAGAGCAGAAAATTTCGCGGTTTTATTTGCCGAGGCTTTGAATGCAGAGATCGAGGCGATTTATTTAACAAACAATGATGAGCATCACGGCGAAAAAATACTCACAAATGTCAGCTGGAAAGCTGAATATCTTGGAGTGAAAGTTAAAAAACGGCTCATACCGCAGAAGGATTTTGAATCCCTAACACAAACATTCTCGAACAACGACCTCGTGGTTATGGGCATAGGAAAACGGTTTCTGTTTTTCTGTCGTGTGGGGCATCTTTCCCAGTTCGTTGCCACACATTCCCCTATACCGGTGATATTCGTTCGTTCGCTTAAAGAGAGGTGGTCTCCACGCAGGCGGAGCAGATAATTACCCTCAGCATTTTTATTCTTAGTTACATACTCATATTCAGCGGAAGAGTGGACCGCACGACTGCAGCATTATTTGGAGTTTTTCTCATGCTCGGTGTGGGATACTGCTTCAGCTATTTCACCTTCGAAGACCTCATTCTTCATATAGACTGGGAGGTAATAATACTGCTTTTTGGAATGATGACTTATGTTGGATTGATGGCCAAAACCGGATTTTTCAAATATCTGGGAATCAAAGCTCTGAAACTTTCTAAAGGTCGGCCGTTTCTGATTTTCACCTATCTCACGCTGATTACTACCTTCGTTTCAATGCTCATAGACAATGTGACAACCATTCTTTTGATAATCCCGCTGACAGTTGAAGTGTGCGAGATGCTGGATATAAGCCCGGTTCCGGTGATACTGGGCGAGGCTGTGCTATCCAATGTTGGCGGTGTAGGCACTATGATAGGTGACCCACCAAACATAATGATTGGAAGCGCTGCCGATTTCACATTCACCGATTTTATTGTGCATCTTATGCCCGCGGTTCTTTTATCTATGGTTGTCTCACTGCTGTTAAGTGCACTCATATTCAGAAAATGGAGGAAATCAATTCCCAAGAATCTTGAGCATGTGTTTGAAATGGATCCTCACGAAAAAATAAGGGATCCCCAGAGGATGAAAATGCTGCTCATAATTCTGATAGGCATGGTGGCGTTTTTCTCCACAGAGGAAATCACAGGCATCTCACCTGCATTTGTGGCCGTGGCGGGAGGGACACTAGCACTGATAGTGTGCATGGAAGAGCCAAAAAAAGCATTCAAAGCCGTGGAATGGACCACACTTGTGTTTTTTGCAGCGCTTTTCACGCTCGTGGGCGGATTGGAGGAAACCGGTGTGCTATCTACCTTGGCGGATTCTATGATGAGCATTTCCAGCGATCCTCTCATTCTGGCAATTGTGCTTTTATGGCTATCCGGTCTATCCTCGGCGGTTGTGGACAATATCCCTATAACTGCAGCGCTCATTCCTGTGGTAACAATATTATCCGCACAGTACAACAC
>WAOZ01000232.1 GCA_015520975.1 DHVE2 group archaeon
AAAAAAATTGTTTTGTATTTGCATACAACATTTGGCAATCCGCCATTATAGTATATAAAATTTTCTCTCAAATTTTTGAAATATTTTATATAAAGCACAAAATTTTACTTACGCAAAACCTGAAAATCAAGAGAAAAAATTAAATCATCTTTTGCATATATCCAACTATGTTGTTTCATGCAGTCCCTGGGTTGGAAAAGATTTTCAAGACAGATGTGAACAAACCAAAGGTGATTTTAATAGTGGGTCCGCCGGGTTCGATGAAAACCACATTCTCATACACGGTGATGAGCTATTATCTCACAAAAACCGGCGAGTTCGGGCTGTACACCACCCTTGAAGAATCCGTTGACAGCCATCTTGCAAATATGGAAAGCCTCGGAATAAGTCTTTCGAAGAATATGCAGGTTTCGGATATAAGCGATCTCAGAGAGATGGATCTAATTTTGGGTGAAAAAGAGTATGTGGATTATCTCTCGCTCATAGAGAGGATGATCATGCATTTCAAGGAAGAGATGGGAGATAAGTTCTCGTTCTTCACGCTAGACTCGCTGGGCGCGCTGTACTCACTGCTTCCAGACCTTGATAATGTGCGGCAGAAGATGTTCTATTTCATGCGCACGCTTAGAAGCTATGACCTCTACTCGTTCATAATCATGGAGGAGCCCATAGGCGGCGGCTCGAATTATCTGGGTAACGAGGGATTTCTCGTGGACGGTATAATACACCTCGGCGTGGACCGCTCCAGAGGAAGACTGGTGCGCTATATACAGGTTGAGAAAATGAGGACGAGCCAGCACAGTATGGAGAAATTCGCGTTTGAGTTCAAAAATGGGAAGATGTACATTCTGGGCCCGATATTTGAATGAAGCTCATATATCAAAGAGCACCTTTAAATACCCTTTTTCCAGATTTATTTCAAGCTCGTGATAGGTGACGGCTTTTATCTCCATTTTTATGCCGTGCTTATCCTTTTTATACGGCTCCCCCAGACATATCGCTTTGAGAACGTATTCCTCTCCCACCTTATCAATCCAGACATTGAAATCCCCCATAACGAACAGTTCGGTGGTGAAAACATAAAGCAGTTCCGAAAGCCAGTCAACAACAAGTTCTTCAAGATCCTGAGCGGTGAGCTTCACGCGGTACTTGCCCGCGGGTTCTATCCTCTCTGCATCAACCATAAGATCGAACATAGCATAGGCCGCTTTCTCGAATAATTCCTCTATGGTCTTTCCCCTGACGATTATCCCAATATCCGCTGTGTGCTCGAATATTTCGTAATCGTAATTCTCGCTCACAGAAGACGATGGTTTTACGGTATATTAAAAATTCTGTTAAAAATTCCACGGGCGCGGCGGGATTTGAACCCGCGACCACTGACTTAGAAGGCCAGCGCCCTGTCCAGGCTAGGCCACGCGCCCGAAAAACCTTATAGTGAGGAGTTATTTAATTTTTTTGAAATGCTCAAAAAGTGCGGGTGCCGGGATTCGAACCCGGGGCAAAGCCGTGGCAGGGCTTCGTGTTACCAGGCTACACCACACCCGCCCACGAAGGTGATATATTATCACATATTTAAGGTTTAACTTCGCTCGGCGCAATCTATCATGAGAACAGATTCGCGCTATTAAATAAACGCCGAAGCGATTAAATATCCGAAATATATAAACCTGCTTGAGGGCCCGTGGTCTAGTGGTTATGACGTCGCCCTTACAAGGCGAAGGTCCCCGGTTCGAACCCGGGCGGGCCCATATTTTAAAACCTCACAAAATTAATATCCGATGGATTCTACCTTACCATTCGAATGACCTGCAGTTTCCGAATACTGTATTTTGAACGCGTATCATCTACACAGGATGTCGCCAAGAAGAATCTGAAAGAAAATCTGGTGGTGGTTGCGGAGGAGATGTATGCTGGACGAGGAAGACGCGGTCATAAATGGCACGCACCCCGCGGCGGACTGTGGATGAGCGCCGTCGTCAAACCGCCTGAGAAAATGCATTTGCTCACTCTCGCGGCGGGCGTGGCAGTTGTCAAAGCGCTTTCTGAACTGAACATATCCGCCGGATTGAAATATCCAAATGACATATTCGTGAACGGAAAAAAAGCCGGCGGCATACTCACAGAACTCTACGGAGAACTCGCCGTGGTGGGCATCGGCATAAATCTCCAGAATCAAATCCCGGATGAACTGCGCGATATCGCAATATCTCTACCCGATATCAAAAGAGACGCACTCCTTGGGAGTATACTGAAAAATCTGTGCGGAGAGATAAAAAAATCACCGGCAGAGATAATCCGGGAATGGAAACAGCACAGCATCACCCTTGGCAGATGGGTACGCGTTTCGGAGGTGCGCGAGGTTTATGAAGGTATCGCCATGGATCTAGATGAGGACGGTTTCCTGCTCGTGAAAACCGATGCAGGTATAAAGCGCGTGGTTGCCGGGGATGTGGCGTTTATAAACCCCGAGAAAGATTATATCCTTTGAATCCCATACCCTTCCGTGGCGGAGTACTGTTATATATGCGGACGCAAACTGCGAGACCCTCTGGCCATATTCTGCCCCGAATGCGAATATGAACTGAAACGTGCGAGGCTCGCCGATGAGGAGAGTTTTGAAGAGTATGTAGAACGCGTTCGCGAAGAAAATATACACCGCGCGCAGGCCAGCACCGAGCACATAAAAAGACTCGATGAATTTTTCTGATGCATTATTCAAAAGGCGGCCAAAGCTCCGTATCGCTTCTGAGCAGGTAGGTGAGATCTATACCCTCATCTTTTAAATCTTCTATGAGCTTTCGCGCTTCGATTATTTTTCCATCTTTTATCAGAGAGCATATGTACGCGATGCAGTCCTCTATGGATACATGATATCTGCACAGTACTTCCGCATCTCCATTTTTGAGTGCGTCTCTCACTTCTCTCTCCACGGCATCGATACCCATCTTTCTTCGTTTACGGGCCCAGAGTATGAGCAGCGAGGGCAGGACGAGAAGCGAGGCAATGAACGCGGAAAATATTGAAAAAGCGAGAATCAGTGCAAAGTTGCTCAGCGGCGGTATGGACGAGAATACCAGTATACCTATGGACGCGATGGTGGTCATCGCCGCGCCGATAAGCCCGCGCCCGATCCGGCCCGTGGCACGGTGCACCGCGCGTGAGAGGTCATAATATCTGTTGGATTCTTCCACAAAGCGATGCGTTATATGTATCCCGTAATCCACACCTAACCCCACACATAAAGACGCTATGGTGTTGGTCATAACATTCAGCGATATGCCCAGAATGTACATCAGAAGCCAGTTCCATGTCACAACGAGCATTATGGGTATCGCGGCGATTATACCCAGCGTGATGCTCCTTTTCGTGATGAAGAACAGTATTATGAGAACCGCAATGGCGAACAGAATCGATATTGTCAGAGAACGAATCTGGTTCTCGTTTATTTCGTCCAGAGATGCTTTGCTCACAATCGCATCGCCCGCTATCGTCACATTCACATACTTTTCAAGAGGCTTTGCATCCTCTCTGAGTTCGTTTATGAGAAGATTCACCCTTTTAAGATCCTCCGAGTCCGTGTGGATTATGATGATAGCCCTATCACCTTTCAGCACGGAATCTATCTCGGGTCTTAGAAGCTTGTAAAGATACGATATGTTTCTATCCGGGAACCCGTCGCCATTCACATCGCTTTCGTTGAACGCTTTTATAAATTCGGGGTCGTAGTAAATTTCGCCCCTCTTCGCATAGGCGTATTTTTCCATTATGCTCCAGGGTGATACTACGGAGTACTGATGCACCACACAGCTATCGTCCTGAATATTCTTTTCCACCTCACTCATCGCTTTCAGCACCTCGGGTGAGGTCAGGTTTCCCTCCATATATATGTAGGAGATCTCAACGGAAGCGTTGAAGTTTTTCTGGTAGTAATGGTAGTATTGAATTATCTCGCTATCCTGAGGCGCCAGATCCTTTATGTTGAATTCGGTGTTTATATGCGTCAGCGATACCACGCCCGCGATGGCAAGAATCAGCGCGAAACCTATCGCGATATACGGGTTTTTATCTGCAAGATATGCGCCCACCTCTGCAGTTTTCAAATGCACTGTTTTCGTCCCTTTTCCCTTCGGATCAAAGATGAGATTCATCGCGGGAAGGTATGTCGTCATTGCAACGAAGGAGAAAAATAACCCCACTGCTGCGAGAAATCCGAATCTTTGCAGGTCTTCCATGCTTGAAAGCGTGTTGGACATAAACCCGGCCATGGATGTCACCGTGGTCAGCACGAGCGCTCCGCCCACGGATGCAACCGTTATCATTGCGGCTTTCCTTGGATCTTTAGTTTCGCGTTCTTCGCGGTATCTGAGCGTGACATATATCCCGTCATCAATACCTATCCCAACGAGCATTATCGGCACGGCGAGAAGGATGGGGTCGAAATTCCATCCGATAAGCGTGGAAAACGCAAACAGCCATACCATAACGATTATAACCGCGGATAGCGATAACAGCACCTGCTTTATATTACCGTATGTGAAATAAAGAAGCACGAAAAGCAGAATCATAGATATGGGCAAAAACGAAGACATATCTTTTTTAGCCGTGGCTTCTATCTGATGCACAAGAACCTTGCTTGCAAGTGGGTGATATTCAACCACATTCGATGAATAGTTGTTTGCGGATCTCACGACCGCCCATTCATCATCGGGATCTTCTAATACCACAATTATGAGAAACGCAATACCGTCTTTGGAAATAAGCGTGTTGAACACAGAATCAGCATCTTCAAAATAATTCTCGATCATTCGCAGAGAGTATGTATCGTTTATCGCACTGTGGAGCTGCCCCTCTGCATCGCTTATATTTGCAGTTACCTGCGAAAGCACAGCAGAAAGGTTCTGCGTCTCGGCACCGCACAGTTCCTCGTAATCTGTTTTAATCGTGTTCAAGTCTTCTCTGGCAGAGCTTAGTCTATGCGTTAGATTTGAGAGCTCCTTCGTGTAGTTGTGCACTATGGCCTCAATATGCGCATCGCTGTAATTTTTCATTCTCGTGATATTATCATCAATCTGGTTTTGTGTTACATTCCTCATATATTCCAGCAAATCCTGCCGCGAAAAAGACATATTCGTATCCACCGGAAACTCGGAATATGTTTGCTGGATCGTGAAATTTTTCAGTGTGAGGTAATCCCAGAACAGTTTTGTGGTGTTGTACCAGTAAGTCGTGTTAAGCGTGTATCTGTACCCGGTCAACGCGCGGTAGAACGGCTCAACATCAAAATTTTGCTCGTTTTCGATCGCTCCGCCAAAATCTATCAGATTCCACGCAGCCTGCTTTATCTCAGGGCTCTCGTCACGCATCAGAATGCTTTTGAGGTTCTCCAGTATGATTTCAACTTTTTTGAGAAGTAGTTTCTCTCCGTAGTACATCCCGATGTTCCTCGCGATGCTGTTCATATTATCCTCGCTCATAT
>WAOZ01000233.1 GCA_015520975.1 DHVE2 group archaeon
CCATTAGAGGTATACCAAAAATTGATGTGGGTATCAGTATAAGGTCAAGTGCAACATTTAATATCGCCTGCAGAGTTGTAATTCTTAATAATAGTGATACTAGATTTCCTGAGATCAATTGTGAGCGGTAAGGTACATTTATAGCGAATAAAAATTCATAAATTAAAAGGATGTCAAGTACTAACCAATAATTTACGAGATTTTTATTCCACAGGTTAAGAATCTGTGGAGATAAAGCTATTATGAAAGAGACAAAAAATACTGATATGAGAGAGATATATCGCTCCGCTTTATAGGCAAGATCCTTAAATTCCGAGTGCCTGTTCATAGAGTAATGCGCTGCCAGTGCTGGAAATATCACAAATGTAACCGAGTTGGCAATGTAATTCAAAAACATGGCTATTTTCTGGACTCCAAAATATCCGCCAACTTCGTATGCATTCCAGAAAAACTGCAGCATTATTCTATCCGTGAATAGCTGTATTGTATTTACAATACCCACAAGTGATAGGGGTAAAGCAAAGAGAAGATACGCCTTAACCGTCCTGTAAGATGGAAACTTAAATTTGAACCTTATATCCCCGGAGATACGAACATACGCGAAAAGCTGTGCCGCCGTGCCCAGAAGGAAAGAGTAGGTGAATAACACGCCCATAAATTCCGCAGGAATATCCGGTGAAAATGTGTACCACCATATTGAAAATGCTATAATCGCGAGGTTCTGAACGGTAGTTTTCAAAAAAACTGGAGATATGGCTTTTTTTGTATGAATATGTGCCTGGTAAGTTGTTTTGAATATATGAGTAAATGCACCCAAAAAGTAAGCTGCAAATGCTATGTACACGGCCATCTGTAGATAGTATGTTTCAAATCCGATATGAAAGAAATATTTCAGTATTAATATGCCCCCATACATTAAAATCAAATAGATCCCAGCCAAAATGAATTTCAGCAGAATATATGTGCTCATACATTCATCGTAATTTTTCTGTTCTGTGAGTTTTCTAACATGTGTGGCGTTCATTCCAAGATCCAGTATCACACTTGTTATACCGCCAATCGCAAGCGCCGATCCGAATATACCCCAAGATAACTGTCCCACAAAGCGATACACGAAAAACATTGTGATGTATCCTATTAAACCGCCAAATACATTGTACGATAAAACAAAAAGAGATTTTCTAGTTAGATTGGAGGTGTCTATTTTCATATTTCGGCTCCCTGCAACGCAGTTTTACACGGGCAATTCCTCTCCGCAGGAATCTCTGGCAAGGCGTTTTCAAGTATTTTCTTTATTTTTTCTTCGTTTTCCTTCATAACCCTCATAACTTCTTCCGTGGTCACTGGCTTTTCAGCCCAGACATCATAATCTGTTATGGTGGATACATTCACATAGCACATTTCAAGTTCTCTAGCAAGCTGCGCCTCGGGTACGAGCGTCATACCTATTATATCCGCAAACTGTCTGAACATTCTCGACTCAGCCCGCGTCGAAAATCTCGGGCCTTCTATGCACACATAGGTTCCCTGTTCATGCGTTCTGAACCCCAGCGATTTTGAAGTTTTTATGAATATATCTCTGAGCTGCGGACAGAACGGATCCGCGGTGCTTATATGCACAACCTTTGGCCCATCGTAAAATGTGTATTCGCGTTTCTTGGTGAAATCTATGAACTGATCAGGTATGACAATATCCCCCGGTTTAAAGGACTCCTGAAGAGAGCCGACTGCGGATATTCCTATTATTCTTTCGACACCCACGGAATGCAAAGCATATATGTTTGCTCGGTAGTTCACACGGTGCGGTGGTATGTAATGCCCCTTTCCATGCCTCGGGATAAATACAACCTCAACGCCGTTTATTTCTCCAAACTCCAGATTTCCAGATGGTAAGCCGTAAGGTGTATGCACTTTAACGCTCTTCTCCGGCGTGAAAACTCCATAAACTCCCGAACCTCCAATGATTCCTATCCTGACCATTGTAAATCACCTGAACTCAGCATGAGATTAAAAGATAAAAAAATTAATGCTCTGGCGCCGGCTGTTCAAGAAGTTTCTTTTTGAGCACAGGTACCCAGAGCGTTTCTATGATAACCGATACAAGTACGGTTACAAGGGTGGCGCACAGTATTATTTCGCCCCACTGTATCATCTGTGCATCATGGAACCGCATTCCGAGCGCCAGAGGAAGGCTGGCAAGCGCGGAAGGGACCACACCCCTCGGGCCTTCCAGAGATATGAACAGATACTTTTTAAATTTCCATTTCGGCAGTATAACCAGCGCCGCAATCGGTCTCGCCACAAACACGATTATGAGACCAATAATTATTCCGTACACGAGAACCGTTGGCGTCATAATGCTGAGATTCAAGCTCGCACCAAGAAGCACGAATATGAATATTGTCCCAATCATAGCAAGTGTGTCGTTAAAATGAATATCTCTGTTGATTGCCTCCGTAGTTTCCGGCGTGGTATCGTGGAAGAAATCATCATGATTTCCGAGGAGTATGCCAACCACCGTGGCAACAAGGAAACCAGACGCCATGACCACCTCTCCAAGAACGAAGCCGCCGAAGGCGAGTGTCAGCGCTAAAATCTCTATGTATGGTGATTTTCGAAGTTGAAGTTTTTTGATTCCGAAATATCCGGCATAGGCTATCACAACGCCTATGAAAATGGACATACCCACTTCGTAAAGGAAATAAACCACCGCTGCAGGATAAAGAGTTATATAATTCGCAATACCCTCTACCACCTGCGCGCTCGGAGCCTGCGGCATGACGAACACCAGCGCGAGGGAGGTTAGCACTATGCCCAGAGGATCGTTAAATATTGACTCGGTAACGATAACTGTTTCTATATCCCTGTCAATGTGATGCTGTTTAAACAGCGGTATCAGTGTGGCAGGATCCGTGGCAGAGATTATCGCGCCGAATAGAAAACCAACAGCAAATGGAACATTAAATATCAAAGAAAATGCAAAAGCGGATATAAGCGCCGTTATAAGCAATCCCACAGTATCAAGAAGCGCTATGGTGGTGAAGTTTTTAACAAGAAGAGAGCGCCAGAGATGATGCCCTTCTGCAAAGAGAATCATAAATAAACCAAAAACTCTGACATATTCAAACATATCCCGCGCAACATCTCTCCCTATCAATCCGAGAATGGGACCTGCAAGAATTCCAAATACTATGAGCAGCGGAATGTAAGAGATGTTGGTTTTTCTGCTTATGAGAAGGGCAGTGATACCGAGTATCAGAACTACCACGACGACATACGCAACCACATCAACTCCGGATTGTAACACATTTGAGGGATTCATTTTCATCACTCTCCTGTCGAAAAACGACATGATGTTTAACTATATACGACTTACCAAGGACAAATGTTATCTAATGACACGGCATTCGGGTTCTATTATGAAAATAGTGGTTGGCATTACCGGCGCTTCGGGCGCAGCTCTTGGTATAAAACTTGTAGAGGAACTGCACGCTCATACCGTATATCTCATTATATCCCCAACTGCAAAAAAGATCATTGAATCGGAAACAAATTACACGATTGAAAATATCATCCATTCCGTGGATTATTATTACGATAACAGTGAGATGGATGCGGATATAGCCTCTGGCACGCAGAAATTTGATGCCGTGGTGGTAATTCCATGCAGTACAAACACCCTCGCAAAAATTGCCAACGGTATAGCGGATAACCTCATAACCCGCGTGGCGAGCATAGCCTTAAAAGAGAAAAGAAAACTTGTCATCGTGCCACGGGAAACCCCTTTTAGCACTGTTACTCTGAGAAACATGTACGAGCTTTCAATGATGGGCGCTCATATATTACCGCCCGTACCAGCATTTTATCTCAAACCCAAGAGCATTGAAGATGTGATAGATTATATAGTTGGTAAGACCCTGGATTACCTTGGAATCGAACACACTCTTTACACACCCTATCGACGGTAAATTCGTCCAAGAATAAACCATGAACCTATGTACGATGCCGCCAGTATGATTATGTATATCGGCCCGGGAATGAGAACGAGAAGATACAGAACGAACAGTACTATTTTTATTCCGTTGGCGAATTTGGTGCCTTTCTTTTCCATAAGCGTGCCTTTGAACTCTTCTCTGAGTTTGTCGTTTCTCTTTTTGATGAAATAGGAAATCGCGGCGAACGCTATGAACAGAATTAGGGGCGATTCGAGAGGATTCATCTTGTAATAAACCACATTCCCACTGTTGAGCTGGAAAAATTCACCCACTATGATTCTTGCTCCAAGTGTTCCTGAGGGCAGTGAAAATGAGCCGAGTCCGGCGATTATCTCATTATGCGTGCTTTTTAAAATTGCCGTGCTTTTGAGCTTATCTATAAATGTATCGTTGAACCCAGCAGCGTAAAACGGCGCAAAATAAAGCTGTATAGGCACCACGGGCATACTTTTACCTTCCACTGGCGTGCCTGCAATTATCATTTTGAGCGTGATCGGTGCCGTGGAATTAACATCACCTATAAGCCCCTGCACATCCGTAGGGTCGTTCAGTATACCCTGCGTATCGTCATGCAGAGGATCGGCACGGGTTATTCTCACAAACGAAAGATACCCACATCCGTGTTCATTTTTCTCTATTACCGGTTCAAGTTTCTGTTTGAAATAATGCGATGCCGTAGCAAGATCGATATTCCACACACCGTATTCCTGCCCGATAGCTTTTCTCAATTCCTGCGCGGCATCGCCTGTTATGACCCATGTAATGTGACCCCCATAAATGTCTGAAAATTCAAGAATCTGCAAATCTGTTTCGAGAGTTATTGTACTGGAGCTATTTGCGGCATAAGAAAAAGGCATTAGCGCTGTTATCGCGAGGAGCAGGCCGAGTACTGTAACCCACCTCATTAGCCTCAAAAACGCATCCAATATATTTAAATCTTTGGAGAAAACTGAATTGTTTTGTATCCATATCTCCAAAACGCTGATTGGTATCTCACTTTATGTTTATATAACAGCCAATGGTGTGTTTAAGGAATCTGAATGGAGATATTACCGCTTATTCCCTCTGCACAGAATTGTATTTTGCATCCACTCAAAACACGCCCATATATGTGAAATATATCTCCGGTATCCATGAGTCCATCGTTGTTTGTGTCAATAACATCAATAATAATTCCTGTCTCTTATACACATCTCCG
>WAOZ01000234.1 GCA_015520975.1 DHVE2 group archaeon
AATCATGGCATCTGCTACTTTCACAAAGCCACCTATGTTGGAACCGAGCAGCAGGTTCTTGGGCTCGCCGTATTTCTCTGCGTACTTGACGCCGGTGTTGAATATGCCCACCATGATCGCGTGGAGCTTACGATCCACTTCCTCAGGAGGCCACTGTGTGAACTGTGCGTTCTGGCTCATCTCCAGACCGCTTACAGCTACACCGCCGGCGTTTGCGGCCTTGGCCGGGCCGAAGATAACATCGTTCTCCATAAAGTATTCGATTGCCTCCAGTGTGGAAGGCATGTTCGCGCCCTCTACAACCGCTATGAGTCCAGCATTCACGAGGCGCTTTGCGTCATCGATGTTGATTTCGTTCTGGGTCGCACTTGGGAACGCGATATCCACCTCATCCACGATCTCCCAAGCCTTCTTGCCCGGATAGAAATCGAGACCGAACTTCTCTGCAACCTCCTGAAGTCTGCCATGTCTGATGGCCTTGACTTCGTAGAGGTAGTCCCACATCTTCCAGAACTCTTCATCGCTCATATCTTCAGGCACGGCCATTGCACCCTTTGAATCGGAGAATGTAACGACTTTACCGCCGAGCTGCTTGACTTTCTTTGCTGCGAACTGCGCGACATTACCGCTTCCAGAGATGGCAACCTTCTTGCCCTGAAGATCTGTGTTCTTGAACTTCTTGAGCATCTCTACGAGATAGTATGTGGCACCGTATCCGGTTGCTTCGGGTCTTATGTATGAACCGCCCCAGTTTATGCCCTTACCTGTGAGAACACCCTCGAAACGGTCCACAATCTTCTTGTATGTACCGAAGAGATATCCAATCTCTCTTGCACCCACACCGATATCGCCTGCAGGGACATCAGTGTTCGGGCCGATGTGTCTGTAAAGTTCCATCATGAAGTTCTCGCAGAATCTTCTTACCTCAGCATCGCTTTTGCCGTGGGGATCGAAATCTGAACCGCCTTTGCCGCCGCCCATCGGTATGCCGGTGAGTGCATTCTTGAATATCTGCTCAAAACCGAGGAACTTGAGGATACCGAGGTTGACAGTTGGATGGAATCTCAAACCGCCCTTGTACGGACCGATTGCGCTGTTGAACTCAACCCTGAAACCTTTGTTCACATGGATCTCACCATTATCATCCTCCCAGGTGACGCGGAACATTATAACTCTCTCGGGCTCTGTGATGCGTTCGAGGATTTTGTGTTTCATGTATTTGGGATTCTTCTCTATAACAGGAACCAGTGTGTGCAGCACTTCTGTAACTGCCTGGTGGAATTCTGGTTCTGCCGGGTTCTTTGCTTTCACATGTTCTATTACATTTTCCACATACTCCTTTGCGTTCATTTTTATTACCTCCTTTGCCGTACTGGCGTGGGAGAATGGCATTACTAAATATTAACTTTTGCTAACAAATTTTCGTCAAAAAACGACGAATTTTATAATCTTACGGCGGCAATTTGACGGATATTTGTGCTATGGGAAATTTTTAAATAATGAGTGAAAACCATAAATATCTGCTGTGATATAGCCATCTGTGCCCAGAGCGATTATAGAGTATACAACGAACGATGCAGAGAGTGTATACAAAGCCCTTAAAATAGAGGCTGAACGGGAAATACCGCGTACCAGAATAAATGTTCGTGTTGAGGAAAAAACTGTGAAAATTGAAATTGATGCAACGGATTCTCATGCGCTCAGAGCAGCGATAAATTCCTATATGCGATGGCTATCTCTGGGTGAAGAAATAATAAAGGTGATAGGAAATGGTTGATGTGAAATTGACACCCTATTTGCAGGAGAAACTTCAGCAGGCGCAGAAGCTTCAGAGCGAGCTTGAATCAATCATTACGCAGAGATATCAGATAGAGATCGCCCTTAAAGAAGTTGAAAAAAGTCTGGAAGAGCTTGAATCCGTGCCTGACGACGCGCCTATATACAAAAATGTGGGATCTATACTCGTGAGGGTAAAAAGCAAAGAAAACATTAAAAAAGAGCTTGAAGAGAGAAAAGAAACTCTGGAGTTGAGATTGAAAACACTCACAAAACAGCAGGAACTTTTGCAGAAGAAGTATCAGGAAATACAGCAGGCATTTGCCAAAGCCTACGGGGGCGGAGCAACATAAAACTCATACTTATGCACAGGAGCGCGGATATAGACGCCCTTGCGACGGCCTATTACCTTAGCGAATGCTTGGGAGATTGCGAGATTGCATCTGACGGGCTTGATAGGCTCTCAAGATCAATGTGCAAAATTTTTGACATCAAGGTTTTATCGGAGATAGACCCTTCAAAATACGAAAAAATAATTGTTGTGGATACCGCCAGCAGAGAACAGCTCGGAAAGTTCAGGGATGTGAGGATAGACTCCGTTTTAGATCATCATGAAAGCAATGATATAGATGCGAAAGAGAGAATAGTGGATGTCAGTTATCCATCATGCTCTGAGCTCGTATATGATCTATATCCCGTAAAGCCCAGCAGAGAGGCAGCGTTTTTGCTTTTGGGGGGAATAATAACGGATACGGTATGGTTCAGGCATGCGAATCAGAGAACATTCAGAATATTCGGCACGATACTCGAAGAGTCTTCTGTGGATATGGAAGAATTGAGGCGCTATTTCAACTCTCCCCATACATTCTCTGAAAAAATCGCAGCACTCAAGGCGTTTCAGCGTCTGCGGTACAGAAGCGAAGGAAATAAAATAGTTGCAGTGACCCAGGTGAGCGCTAACGAGAGCGTGGTAGCCAATGCCGTTCTTGAATTTGCGGATATAGTATTCGTAGCCTCCGCGCGTGGTGGCAGAGTTAGAATCACCGGTAGAAGCAGAGAAGTAAATCTTTTGGAAATTTTTAAGGAACTGGCGGAAGATTTTGGATGCACTTACGGTGGCCATAAAAGAGCTGCTGGAGCGAACTGTGCCGGTGATGCGGAGGCGCTTCTCAATGCGCTGCTAATTCTCGGTGGAAAGAGGTTGCGGGATGAGTAATTTTATATATCCTCTTCCCATATCCCTTTGATGTTCAAAGGTAGAGATATAGTATCCATTAAGGAGCTTTCAAAAAGTGATATGGAAAGGATTTTTGAAGTTGCCAGAGAGATGATACCCGTTGCCAGAGGTGAACAGAAATCTGAACTTCTCAGGGGATACATTCTCGCAAATCTCTTCTTTGAGCCATCCACCCGGACAAGGATGTCATTTGAAGCAGCAATGCTCAGGCTTGGAGGTTCCGTGCTTGGATTTTCCAATCCATCATCTACTTCTCTTTCCAAGGGAGAGACACTTGCAGATACTATAAGAATGTTCGATTCTTACAGCGATGTTATTGTTATACGGCATCCATATGAGGGTTCAGCACGATTAGCTGCGGAGTTTGCGGAGCATCCGGTGATAAATGCGGGAGACGGTGCTGGACAGCATCCAACGCAAACGCTTCTCGATATATTCACAATAGTGCAGGAATTTGGGGATGTGCAGGGGTTGAAAATTGCGCTTATAGGGGACCTAAAATACGGTAGAACAGTGCACTCTCTCGCGTATGCGCTCAGTAAACTCGGTGCAGAACTCTATTTTGTATCACCGCCCTTGCTGAAAATGCCGCTGCATATACTCCGTGAACTTAAAGGGAATTATACTGAAACGGAGAAAATAGAGGATATTGTGAGCGAAGTGGATGTGTTCTATGTGACCAGGATTCAGAAGGAGAGATTTCCTGATCCTACAGAATACAGAAAAGTTGCAGGCACGTACGCTATAGACGCTCGATTGCTTCAGGCGGCAAAGAAAAATGCCATCGTGATGCATCCGCTACCTAGAGTTAACGAAATTAAAGTTGAGGTGGATAAACTCCCACAGGCCAGATACTTCAAACAGGCGTTTTACGGGGTGCCGGTTAGAATGGCGCTTCTTTCACTGGTGCTGGGGGTGGTATGATTGGAAAATGTCCTAAAGGTTCAGAAAATAAAGAATGGAATAGTGATAGATCATATCCCGTGCGGTATGGCGCTTAAAGTACTAAAAATACTCAACATCGAGGGGGATATAGGCTCAACTGTATCCCTTGCCATGCATGTCAAGAGCAAAATTGGATGGAAGGACATAGTAAAAATCGAAGATCGGTTTTTAGATGAGAAAGAAATTGATAAAATAGCGCTCATCGCTCCGTACGCAACGGTGAATGTTATAGAGAACTATAATGTTGTAAAGAAGCACAGAGTTCAGGTACCGAAATATGTGAAAGGAATAGTGAAGTGCATGAATCCGCGCTGCATAACCAATCAGAATGAGCCGATAGAAACCGAGTTTGTGGTAATATCTCAGAACCCGGTGATAATAAAATGCAAGTACTGTGAGAG
>WAOZ01000235.1 GCA_015520975.1 DHVE2 group archaeon
CCTGAAATCATGGGTGATTTTGATTATACAGAGGCGTATATTTCCAATTCTGTGGCTTATGTAGGCGATATTCAGGGAAGGATTTATTATGCTAATCCAGAAAGCGGAGATTTAATAAATATCATCGATCTGAGCAGATTACATATGTATTTCAACGCTACAAACGAACCAGATGCCTTTTTTGATTACCATATCCTCTGGGGAGACAAAAAAGGTTATTTTTATCTATTCTTCAATAATACGATTTATTATATCTACCGTGATATCAGTATTATCAGCAAATATCATTACAATTTTAGCGGAATACTTATTTCTTCGTATTACTGGAATGGAGGATTTGTTCTTAAATTTGGAGAATATCCAAAACCATGGCTTCACTCCAGCTACAAATACAGTGTTTATTATGTGAAAGATGGAGAGATTCTATGGAATTTAACACTTCCATCTATTATGTTTCATTGGCAGAGAGATGCTCCGGATATTTATATATACCAAGATTATGTATATCATTTTGAAAACAATAAAATCTCGGTTTATAAAGATGGAGAAAACATCAAAAATTTTGATGTTGAAGGTAATGTGGTCAGAGTTAGAAAAATGGGCGATGAGCTTTTTGTATTCACATATTCCACCACTAAAAATTTGCTTTTGGTTTATGATGAAAATTACACACTGGTAAAAAAAGTAATGCTATTTGATATGAAAGATCTGGGAATTACTGGATATGATGTTCGGAACCAAAAAGTAAGCATATATGAGAATTCAACGGAGTATGGGATTTTTCTGTATACATGCTCCTACTCTGATAGAATGCCGTATTTACCGCTTAGAATCGTGTATCTTGATAAAAATCTGAATGTTACCTACAGGAGTTGGTGCAGGAAATTTTACTATTCAATCGAGGTCTATCCATTTAGAAGTAGGGATGAGGTAATACTGGTTACTTCTGAATATCATAATCTGTATTTTGCTAAAATAGATACTCAGTTTGTGGTGAATCCGTTTGCATGGCTGGATTTGAAAGTGTACTTAATAATTTTTTACACTCTCTTCGTGGCATATGTTGCTACAGCAGATACTCCACACAGAAGAAGAATAAGAAAACTTAAAGCGGAGATTAAAAAGCATGGAATGGAGAATTGCGTGACTCCTGAGGAAATCATAACTTATCTGGGCGCAGATACTTATGAAAACGATAAGTATAAAATAGACAGCATACTTGAAAACGAATATCTGATTCTCCATGAGGTACTTGAAATATACTGTCTCAAAAAGAAAGGACTGAAAATCACGAAAAATGTGATTATTAATAACTGGAGTGAGGTGTATGATTGCCATCTCAACGCCATTGACGGCGAGCTTGAATACGCGAAAAAGATGAACGACGAAGTGTGGATAAAAAACAGAGTCAAGGACTTAGAATCCTATTTAGAAGACCCGTTTCTTCCCGAAAAACTCCGCGAAAAAGTTATGAGATTGATTGAAAAATGGAAACATTAGATTTTTCCCTTTTCGATATGGAAATCTATGAAATCACAGTGATGCACTATAACCGCTTCAGGGATCCTTGTTACGAATTCCCCTTCCTTTGAATGCGCCGCGATTATATGTGCAATTTCGTACGGCAGGTTGAATTTTTCAGCGAGCATCGCACCGCCGACGGGATGCCTGATTCTCTTTCCGTACTCACTTTTCACGACTTTCCCATCGTTATGGGTGAATTCCAGAAGTTTGGCTACATCGTGCAGCAGTGCACCTGCAATGACGAAATCCATGTTAACATCGTCTCTTTCCCGGGCCACGGCCATGGCCATTCTTGTGACAGTTCTTGTATGCTCAACGAGATTTCTTTTCGTGGGAATCAGAAGGGTAAACGGAATTTTGTCGAGAGGAAAATCTTCCCAGCCGCCTTTCTGAATCGCGTATTCCCAGACCCTGATGACCTTTTCCCTAAGCACACTGTCTTTTATTTCATTCACTTCTGGAAAAAGCTCTTCAATTTTCATAATCGGAAAATAAAGAAGAAGGATAAAACCTTTTCACTCTTTTTTGAGATGCTCTATAGTTTTCATAAGCGGAATTAGATGCATAAGTGCAGGGCCGCCTGCCATAAGCACTGCAACGAATCCTGCTTCAATCAGTTCTTCTGGAGTAGCGCCAGCTTCTATGGCATTTTTCGTATGAAGAATTATGCACCACTCACATCCTGTGGCAATTCCAAGAGCGAGTGCTATAAGCTCTTTTGTTTTAACATCAAGCGCCTTCTCTTTTATTGTGCGCCTCAGAAAATTCATAAACGCGCCAGTCTCCTGTGGATAATCCTTGCCGAGTTTCTGCAGGTACTCTTCAATTTCTTTCATTTTTTCTTCCACTTCCATTTCGAACACCGGTTAGGGATATGTGTGTACGCTATTTTATTTTTTAGATAAACCTATCACAATTGGAAAAATTTATGAGGCAAAAAATAGATATTTAAAACGGGCATGACTGATTTATGAAACCGGGAGAGAATCCGCCAGAGGATATATATGTGTTCATAGAAGTGCCTAAAGGAAGCAATATAAAATGCGAATATGATTTTGAAATGAATGTGATCAAAGTTGATAGGGTTCTCCATACAGCATCGTTTTATCCCTTTAATTACGGTTTTATCCCGGGGACTATGGAGGAGGATAATGATCCTATGGATTGCCTCGTCGTGTCTTACGATTCCTTCCCACATGGAGTCATTGTGAAAGCGATACCTATTGGTATGCTAGTGACGGAAGACGAGCACGGCATTGATAGAAAGGTTATTGCAGTACCGCATCCGCATGTGGATCCGAGAAGTGCGGATATTAAATGCCTTGATGACCTATCTAGAGGGATCCTTGATCAAATTCGACATTTTTTCGAGCATTATAAAGAACTTGAAAAGAACAAATGGGTCCGAATAATCGGCTTTGAGAGTGCTGTTGAAACAAAAAATGCTATATTGCGCGCCATTGAGAGGTATAGGAATGGAAGTGGAGATTAAGGCAAGGGTAGAGAATCCGGAAGAATTGGAAAAAACGCTTGAATTTATTGGTGCAAAATTCGTTAAAGAAAAATACGAAAAGGATATGTATTTTTCGCATCCGTGCCGTGATTTTTCCGAAACGGATGAGGCGCTCAGAATAAGAAATGATTTTACCCTTACATACAAAGGCCCGAAGGTGGATGAAGATACGAAATCCAGAGAGGAGTACTACATCACCGTGTCTGATATTGAAACAGCGCGCTTGATTTTAAAGAAACTTGGATTTCGTGAGGTAGCAGTGGTGGAAAAAGTAAGGAAATATTATCAATACGGGGATTTAACAATATGTTTAGATGATGTAAAAGGCCTTGGTACATTTGTGGAAATTGAGTGTATGGGTGAGTATTCAAAGTGCAAAAAAGCAGTGCTTGAATTTGCAGAGAAATTAAAAATAGAAAAATTCATTCGGAAATCCTATCTTGAGATGCTCCTTGAATCACAGCGGTGAAACCTCTATCTTCGCACCCCTTTTAAGTGCGTTCATAATTTTTTTACCGTTCTCAGTGCTTTTTCTCAGATTTATGTATCCTTCCCGTGATACGGTTGCATCGAAAAGCCAAGTGCCATCAGCGAATACAGCGACTTTTTTGTGCGCGAACCCCTCGCCTATGTGAAGTCTGATTGTCTTTTTTCTAAGTTCCACCTCAACATCTATTTTCTCTTCAATGCGCTGCTTTGGACTCAGCGGCTCCACGCTTATTGCAAGCCCGAACCTTTCTTCAAGCTCTGCAATTCTTTTACCTCTTTTACCTATGATTGATGGTATCGCGGCAGAATCCACATAGATTGTCGCATGGTTATCGGATGTTATTTTCGCGCGCACATTGAGTCCCGAAAAGAGCTTTCTGAGTTCGTTTTCCATAGCTTTTGATGCAAGTTTATACACGGATTTCTCTCTTTCTTTAACAGGTACCACAACCACCTGTTCACCAAACGAGTATATTTCGTAAAGAAGCGCATCGCTCTCAAGGTCTCTTATTTCTATCACCGGTCTGGCAAGGTCCTCTTCATGCATACCCGACGGCACCTTTACCACATAGGAAAGAGTGAGAACCTGCTCTATCTTTCCTTTCGAGATGTGGATTACGGTATCCACAATCTGCGGTATAACTCCGAGCTCAACACGGCCTATGAATCTCTGAATGGCATCTACTGCTCTGGTTCCATGCACAACGCCGACCATGCCTACACCGGCGAGGCGCAGATCTACGAAGACACGGAAATCGTTGGTGGTGCGCATCTCATCGAAAATCGTGTAATCGGGCCTTACCAGAAGAAGTATGTCACCTGTTTTTTCCATGCTACCCTCCAAAGCAGTGTACTGAGTAATTATATCGCTTAGTACGAGATCTCTGGGTTTCTCCATAGTTTTCACTATTTTATCCATTGAAGCGTAATA
Source organism: DHVE2 group archaeon (assembly GCA_015520975.1). Classification (GTDB taxonomy): domain Archaea; phylum Thermoplasmatota; class Thermoplasmata; order Thermoplasmatales; family Aciduliprofundaceae; genus S143-98. The sequence goes on from WAOZ01000235.1 coordinate 4,458, forward strand.
TTCTGCCAGCGCTTGCACGAATGTGCTTTTTCCAGCACCGGGTGAGCCGGAGACAAGTATACCTTCAGCTCTCTCATTCAGTCTATTTTTCAATTTTGGAGATATGTTATAATCATCGAGCGAGAGTTTAACTATCGGATGCACCGCGGTTATTTCCAGACGATCGCTGAATGGTGGCCTTGTTATGGCTATTCGGAAATCTCTCAATTGCACTACGGTGGCACCTTTCAAATCCATCTCTATAAAAGAATGTTCATCTCTCCTTGCTCTTTCCACGATATCGTTTGCGATTTCTTCAACCTCTCGCTCAGTTATATTGTCTTTTATCTTGATGAATTTAAATTCTCCAGGCTTGCCTTTTTTTGCAAATGCCCCCACATTTGCCTTTATATGCACACTCATAGTTTTGTCATCAAAGAAATCTTCTATTCGCATTTTCACATCGGTTTTTGCTTCTATATATATGGCAGGAATGCCCTTTATCTCAGCGATGCTTTTCTGAACATAATCTCCCGTGATGAGCGTTGCACCGTTTTCAGCTGCGCATTTTCTTATTATCTCATCAATCTCACCTATCTTTGCACCTTTTATCTGCCAGCCTTCCGGCCTTTCACCCCAGAACTCCAGAGAAATATCATTCTCTTCGCAAAATTCTCTGAGTTTTTTCAGTTCTGAAAGACCCGAATAACCGATCGAAAGTCCGCGGTTTGCTTGATGCTCAATTTCCGCTATAAGCGCCTCAGGAATGATTATACCCGACGGTGGATTTTCATATACATACTCTCTAAATCGTCCGTCTATGATTACTGATGTATCCGGTACAAGTTTCATAGAATCGGGATTAGCATCCATCAGTATTTAATGTTGCGCATGATTTTATTTACTGATAATTATTGACATGTACACATCTTTTACACCTCCCCGGTGGAAAACTTCATGGCAAAAATTTATAATATGAAATCTCATACCACACAGAGGGATTAATATGCGCGCGAAAATGGATGTAAAGGATCTCAAAGAAATCGTAAACCTTCTGCTAACACTGGTAACCGAGGCGAAATTTGAGTTCAATCAGGATGGGATGGGTGTGAAGGCTGTTGACCCTGCGCATGTGGCAATGATTGTCCTCGATTTGCCCAAAGATGGGTTCATAGAGTACGAGGCTGAGGATGAAGAAATAGGAATAGATCTTGACAAAGTCAAAGACATATTGAAACTGGCATCATCCAGAGATGTTATAGAGTTCACAAAAGAGGGCAGCAAACTCACATTTCTCATAGGCAATCTTACGAGAAGTATGCCGCTCATAGATACGAGTGCAATGAGCATACCCCGTGTTCCCAATCTGGCGCTTCCTGCGAAGGTAGTAGTTCCTGTCAGCGATTTCACAAACGGTATAAAAGCCGCAGAAAGCATATCTGATAATGTAACTTTGAAAATAACGCCCACTGAGTTTGAGATGTACACAGAAGGTGATGAAGATGTGGCCCGCGTGTGCTTGCCAAAGGATATGATCAACGAGATCTCCTGCGATGAGCCTGTGAAAAGTATGTACCCTGTGGATTATCTTGTCAAACTCGTTAAGGCTATGGATTCGGCCGAATATCTGACGATATATATGGGCACAGACTATCCCATAAAAATTGAGTTTGACATTGCTGGTGGAAAGGGAAAAGCGACATATCTTCTTGCACCTAGAATTGAAGGAGAGTAAAAATCACACTTTTCCGAATCTCTTTTTTATCAGAAATATCAGGTTTTTAAGACCGTCTCTCCATGTGTTGAGTTTAACCTCGCCCTTTCTCTCTCTATAAACAATAGGAATCTCTTTGCATCTGAATTTTTTCCATGCTTCTATTTTAATCTCTTCGCTGAACGGCATACCATCAGATGTGAGTTTGAGATCTTTGAGAATGCTCTTTCTGAACACCCACATACCGCTCTGAGAGTCTTTTATTTTTACTCCAAAAAGCAGGCGTGTTGCGAGCGTGAGAATCATATTACCAACCTTGTGTGTTAGACTCATCGCGCCTTTTTCCATAAGCGAGAAACGCTCACATGAGATGAAATCAAGATCGTGTTTTATAAGGAAATCCACGAGTTCTTCTATTTTTTCCGCAGGGTAGGTATCATCACCATCAAGAGTGACAATGATATCTCCATCGGCGTGCTGAAACCCTGTTTTGTACGCTCTACCGTATCCTTTTCTTTTTTCTATTATGATTTTTGCACCTTTTTCTTTCGCGATTTCCCTGGTTCTATCTGTGGAGTTGCCATCAACAATGATCACTTCTATGTTATATTTACCACTTCGCGGAATTTTATCCAGCACATGGCCGATAGATTCCTCTTCGTTTAGCGTTGGTATTATCACATTGACCTTCATAATCTCACCTTTTCTTTTCTCCGTAGAGTTTGCACGCCACATAACCGAGCATAGCGAAGAACAATCGCACACTACCGTAAAAACTTAACTGTGCAGGATTGAACATGTTCTGGGGTTTATAATGGCTCCACAATTTTCCGTGTTTAAGTGTAAGTTGCTTTCGCCCATACCCGTTCCAGAACGCCTGTTTCACAAATGAGTAAAACGAATCTCGTGTTCTGTGATATACGATCATTCTGTCATTATACACAAGTTTAGCGCCGGCATTTACAGCCCTTATATTCAAATCTATGTCCTCTGCGGTAACGAACCATGGATCAAAACCTCCTATTTTCAGGAACAGATCTCGTTTATACGCAAGGTTACAGCTTGGATATGTCACATCGAATCCCTTGTAATAGAGTTCCACGCGTTCAAGTTTTTCCCACGGGCCGTATCCTATGTAGATGGTTTTCCCGGCCACAACATCTGCACCATCGGCAAAACTCCGGCGAATCTCTTTGAGCCAGAACGGGTTTACAATATCATCCCCGTCTGTGAACGCCACATACTCCCCTTTAGCCATTTTAACTCCGTAATTTCTTCCCTCTCCCCGGGAACCACCTTTCTCGTACAGGCGAATGAAGTCGTATTTTTTCATATACTCTTTCACAATATCCCGTGTTTTATCGGTGCTGTGAGCATCTACAATTACAATCTCAAATGGTGGCTCCTGAATAACCAGAGAATCCAGTAATGTGCTTATGTGCCTCTCCTCGTTTCTGACAGTGATGACAACGCTTATAAACACATCAGCGTATATCTTTCGACATTAATATATTTTCGTGCTGTGCGGGTAAGTTGCAATCCTAGAGAAAAATAAAATAGTGGGGATTAATAAAAGATGAGCAGGAAATATAGACATTTACAGGATGGTAAAGATAGGGATGAGAGTGTTAAAGAGGGCGAAAATTCCATTATACTGGAGCAAGTATTCACATAGAAACCACCAGCGGGTTCCTATAACCTCCTGCTACCGAAGATATGCCGGCACATTATGCTGATAGTGCTGGCACAATATCTGGGAAGCTCCGTATTTTGTACCACTCCTAGAAGATAAAAAAAGAGATACGTGAAATCTACGCAGATAAGGGCTATGACTCTTTACGCAACATACGATTTGTTATAGAGCGGAAAGGTACTCCCTAC
>WAOZ01000236.1 GCA_015520975.1 DHVE2 group archaeon
TGCGCAGAGCGTGAAATGGAGCGGTGCGAGCAAGAAGGTGGAGCTGGAGCACACATTCTGGGCGAGTCCGTGGGGCGCGAATCTGGGTGTGAACATCACGGTGATAGGCAAGGACTGGCGCGGAAACAAGGCAAATATAAGCAAATATGTGGAAGGGCCCGTGGGCAAGGCGCTGGAGATGCTGTGGAGTCTTCTCCCCGCGTGGCTGCGGCACGGGCTGCAGCAACTGGCGCAGGCGATGGCAAGCGCGGTGAACGTGATAATAGACTGGGCAAAGTCATTCATAAGTCAGGTAGCAACGATATTCCAGCAGATGCTGGACTCGTTTAGCTCCTTTGGCCTGAATCTTTTGCAGTTATTCCTTCAAAGCTATGAGCATTATAATCAAACGGGGCAACTTGGTCCGGAGGTGTCTAAGATAAATGAAATAATAAATCAGATAGGCATAATTGTTGGATTGATGGTAGGTACTGCCATAGCTACACTAACAATTTTAGATGTCGTTTCAATGGGAATAGGCAGCATAATTATAAACATAGCAACGGGTTTAATAATTTCGTCTATTATGGAATACCTTCCAGCTATGATACCACAAGTAGGTAACATATCAATGCCCACCGCACCTACCGTTCTCAGTCCTCAGTGGATCATAAGCATCATAGAAAAGATTATTTCTTGGCAGCCTACCAGATCGCATTTTTCACCATACTTGGCAGATTCTTATAATTCATTAGGTGGTGTCGACATACTCTTTATATTGGGGTGGGTGCTGAGTATCCTAGGGACGTTCAGTAGTTTTTACACAGTTTATATGGTAGCAAATGTGGATTTCACGGGTATCGTAGGTGTGACCTTATCTATATTCTCAGGGATTGTTGGCGTTGCTCTTGGAGGTTCAGTCTCCGCCATATATCCGTTAATAAAAGATCGTAATGTGACTATTGGAATTACATTTTTAGAAGTTGCTTTTGGAATAATAGGCTTAGCAGGTGCGGCTCTTCTAGGTAAGCCTATGGGATATATGCCAGCTTGGATGAAAATTCTCAATATTGTTGCAGTGTTTATCTCTCTAATTTGTGTTGGATATGGGCTTATAACAGTGTTCTCGTAGGGGGTGTATGAAATGTGGCATGATGTGAATTTAAACTATCACCCATGGCTTTTTTACATTTTGTATGGATCTATGATCGGAGGAATAATCTTCGTACTTAGCTTGAACACATACTTTTTGTTTGGTTTCTTTCAGTATGATATTTTTAGAAAGGTGTATGTTGTGTTTCTATGGATATTCCTTCTTTGGATTCTCTTAACGATGACACACCGGGTATTTCAGGAAGAGATTCTGCTCTATGCAAAGAGAATAAAAATAGGTAATGACGGTATCGAAATAGAAAATTTCTCTGGCAGGAGAATTTTCATAACTTTTGATCGCTTTATTAATGTTATAGAAGCGGAGGACATATATAGTGATGGTTTTAAACGGGTCAAAATATGTGCAATAATTTTTGATCAATGGAAGGGAAAATCATTATGGTTTAAGATTGCGTTTCCAAGGAGGCAGGTACAGGTAGTACTGCCCGGCCATCTGTGCGAAGAGATTAAAGAGTATTGGGAGAAGTGGAAAGCACAAAAAAACCAAACCGGGCGAAAACCTTAAAATAGAAGGAGGTGATGAGTAAAGTATGGTAAAATACAGATATACAGTAGTGGTAGAAAGGGATGAGAGCGGGATGTACATAGCATACTGTCCTGCTTTGCAGGGATGTTATACCCAAGGAGAAACTTACGAGGAGGTTATGAAAAACATAAAAGAGGCTATAGAATTGAACATAGAGGCTAGAAAGGAGATGGACGAAGAAATACCCATAGAGATGGCTATTGAAGAGGTAGAAATAAATGAGCCAGAAATTAAGACCCATAAAGCCGGAGCAGTTAGTTAAAATAGTCGAAAGATTGGGATTCGTAAAGGTAAGACAGAAAGGGAGTCATGCAGTATACAGGCATCCAGACGGTAGGTGGATAACCATACCAATACATAAAGGCAGGGAAATTTCCATAGGACTGTTGAGGAGAATAATAAAGGATTTGGGGATAACTGTAGAGGAATTTAATAAGTTAAGATGATAATAGTTGATTTTATCTGTCTTTTTCAGGAACCATATAGTATTCGTGAGATGGTCAACGACAGCATACCCACATCCATCGAAATTCAGTATCACCTGAACCCGTACGATGCCTCGGACGCTGCTGGAGACCTTGACCACGACGGTCTTTCCAATCTCTTCGAGTACGAGCACAATACGAGCCTGACCGATGCGGACACGGATCATGATGGAATTGATGACGGCGCGGAGCTGCATTACTGGAATGTCACGCGCGGGCTGCCTTTGAACGAGTCCATTGCGTACTGCAAGAACCCGGATGTGGATAATGACAGCATACCGGACGGCAAGGAGATAAAGGGTTACGAGGTGAAGATAATCACGGGCTGGGACAGCAAGGGCGAGCCGATTAGCGAGAAACGGTTTATCTCTCCGAGCGAGCTTGACCCGCTCACGCCGTACACCAACGCATCCGGTGTGTATTTAGACACGGATAAAGACGGCATACCGGATGTGGTGGAGAAGTGGTTCGGCAACGCGAGCATCGTTACCAACCACACCTACAGGCAGGAGTTCATAGCGACATTCGGCTTGAGCCTGTATCACAA